>CAYOTJ010000493.1:1437-3332 GCA_964406855.1 uncultured Saprospiraceae bacterium | reverse complement strand
GATCCGCCCTATGCCAAATGGCGCGAAGAGAAATTCCCCGAATTGTCTAAAAAGCTGACCGCCAAATTCTATTGTTCCAACTACATCGGCGAAATCGAAGACGATAGCCTCGATATGGAAGAGGATTTATTGCCGGAAGAACAGCTTCAGGAAGTGCCGCCCCCCGCCGGAGGTACTACCGGCGACGATAACCAATAGCCGCCCTGCGGGCCGGAACTTTCCCGCCCGCAGGGCCGTTGTATCCTGACACGACCGGACATACCCGGCGCATTAACTCCCGACTCGTTATGCTGCAACGCACCCTACGCTTGTACCAGTCTTCCTTTGCCGGCTTGTCCAAAGAGGTATGGCTGCTCTCCATCGTACTCCTGATCAACCGATCGGGCTCAATGGTCATCCCCTTTCTCACGGTTTACCTCACCGGCCAACGCGGCTTTTCCCTTCAGGACGCCGGCATGGTCATGAGCAGCTATGGCCTCGGCTCGGTGGCCGGCTCCTACATCGGCGGATGGTTTACCGATCGCAACGGCTTCTATCGGGTGCAGTTCTGGACGCTCATCGGCAGCGGACTCGCCTTCTGGGGCGTGGCAGGCCTCGAATCGCTGCCCGCCATGTGCGCCGGTATCTTTGTGCTCAGCGCCGTCACCGATGCCCTTCGCCCGGCCAATCAGGCTGCCATCGCCTACTTCAGCGAGCCCGCCAACCTGTCGCGCTCCTATGGCCTGCTGCGCTTAGCCATCAACTTAGGCTTCTCCATCGGCCCTGTTATGGGCGGCTGGCTCATCGCCGGCTTCGGCTACTATACCCTCTTTTGGGTCAATGGCATCGCCGCCATCGCTGCCGCTTTTGCCTACAAAATAAGCTTCCCCAAACGCATCATTGCCCTGGCGCCCAATAAAAAAGCCGAAAGCGATGCCGGTGAACCCGAACCCGCCGACCTTGCCGCCGCCCCCGAGCGCTCGGCCTACCGCGATCCCGTCTTCCTGCTCTTCGTAGTGTTGGTATGCCTGCAAGCTACCGTATTTATGCAGTTCTTCGGCAGCCTGCCCGTTTACCTCCAGCAAAACTGGGGCTATACCGAAGCCCAAATCGGCAACCTCATCGCCCTCAACGGTCTGCTCATCGTAGCCGTAGAGATGCCCTTGGTACACTTGGCCGGCGAGCGCTACGGCGTGCTGCCCATCATCGCCTTTGGGTCATTGCTGGTGGGCCTTTCGTACCTGCTGCTGGGCGTCGCCGGCGCCGGCCTCCTCGCCGCCACAACCTTCATCGTCATCATCACCTTTGGCGAAATGCTCAGCATGCCCTTCATGAACACCTGGGTAGCTTCCCGCGCCCCCTTCCGCCGCAGAGGCGAGTACATGGGCCTGCAATCCATCGCCTGGGCGGTAGCCTTCATCATCGCTCCTTCCCTTGGCCTCCGTTGGGCTGCCCACTGGAACTTCGACTCCCTCTG
The DNA here is from genome assembly GCA_964406855.1 of uncultured Saprospiraceae bacterium. GTDB lineage: Bacteria > Bacteroidota > Bacteroidia > Chitinophagales > Saprospiraceae > JAUMBM01. The sequence continues at coordinate 1,876 of CAYOTJ010000493.1, read as the reverse complement.
GGTCTTCATGGGCGGCGTAGGCGTAGCCTCGGCCCTCGGCTTCTGGCTCATGCGGGGCCGATAGCCGATAGCCAAAAGCATTGGGGGTTGGGCGTGCCCCCGCGCACAGCATCCCTTCGCAAAGGGGCGGGAAGCGGAGTATCGGCTACTTTCCCCACTCAAAGCAGAAGGTAAAGGTGCGCGGGGTCGGGTGTTCCGCTATTATGGCCGCCCTATGGGGGGCGCCCATACCGCTGCACCCCCTCACGCGGCTCCGCAGCGACATACGAAAGAACGTTCGTTTTTTAATCGACGCAGCCTTGTGAATTCTTTAAAAATAAAGCACTTGTGTTGTCGTCTTTTTAACAAATGACATCAGGCGCTAAAAAATAACTAAAAAAAGTTTGGCGCGCTGCGCAAAAGCGGCTATGTTTGTACCCACAACCGAGAGGTTAATAAC
>CAYOTJ010000493.1:0-1427 GCA_964406855.1 uncultured Saprospiraceae bacterium | reverse complement strand
GTTAATAACCAAGACGATTAAGATGAGCACGTTGCATTTTCGTTGGTTTTACTTCAGCTTTTACTTTTACGGCCAAATGCGGTAAACGGGGCTGCTGGCTTATGCGAAAATCAACTGGCGATAAAGATAAAAAAGTGGTCCCGTCTAACAACGGGGCCATTTTTTTTATCCCTGACAAACAGAATATGACGAGTCCTAACCAACCGACCAATTATTGGCGATTTTATGCCTGGTACTTTATGGATTTTCCATGAGGGGCTCGTTGGTTTGTGCGGATGTGAGCATCCGCTGATAAACTGAAAAGTCCCGCACTGCCGGGACTTTTTTTTTTGCCCGAAAGGGCCCAAGCGCTAAAAAAACGACGACAAACATGACCGCAAGCGAAACCGCAACTTCTTCATCGCCGGACACCGACTCGGCGCCCGCCCTGCGAATAGCCATACAGGGCTACGCAGGGGCTTTTCACGAAATAGCGGCCCGCCGCTTTCTGGCAGGCAGTCCGGTAGAAATTGTACCGGCCCATACCTTCGAAGATTTGGTGACGATGGTGGAGGCCGGCGAGCAAGCCGATCTCGGGCTCATGGCCGTTGAAAATACCCTGGCAGGAACGCTGCTGGGCAACTACCGCCTCCTCAATGGCAGCCCCCTGCGGGCAGTAGGGGAGGTATACCTCCGCATCCGACAGAACCTGCTCACCCTGCCAGGCGTTGATGTAGCGCAGCTCTCCGAAGTGCACTCCCATCCAATAGCCATCGCCCAATGCTTAGCATTTTTTGAACGGCATCCGCACATCAAACTCATCGAAAATGCCGATACCGCCCTCAGCGCCCGAATGGTCAGCGAGCGTGGCCAACCCGAAGTAGGCGCCATAGCCAGCGCCTTGGCCGCCGATATGTACGGCCTGGAAGTGCTGGCGCCCGGCATAGAAACCAATAAGCAAAACTACACCCGCTTTCTGGTATTACAGCGCCCCGGCGCTGCCGCCCTGCCCGGCATAGGCGCCCTGCCCGATAAGGCCAGCATAAGCTTCACCGTCGATCATGAGGTGGGAAGCCTGTATAAGGTGCTGGCCGTGCTGGCCGCCTATCACGTCAACCTCACCAAAATACAGTCGGCGCCCATCATCGGGAGGCCTTGGGAATACCTGTTCTTTGTCGATTTTGTAACGGAAGGCGCCGTGGGCTTCCGCCAGGCCATAGAGGCCATACAGCCCATCACGCGCGAGCTCAAAGTGCTGGGCGTATACCCGCAGGGCGAAAAAGAAGAAGAACCGCTTGTGTAAACCAAACCAAAACAATCTGCCATGCTTACCGCTGAAACAACCATCATAGCGCCCGCCCGACGCCTCGATGCAGTGCAGGAGTACTACTTCTCTGCCAAGTTGCGCGAAATTGCCCAAATGCGGGCCCAAGGCTGCCCCGTCATCA
>CAYOTJ010000492.1:3053-3335 GCA_964406855.1 uncultured Saprospiraceae bacterium | reverse complement strand
GTCAGACGGAAAAAGAGCAAGTCAAGATTCACAAATCTTGGCTTGGAGAACTATAAATATGCAGAATGCGCAAGCATTGCGCTTTATCCTTTAAGCATGGATCAACAACAAAAAGTGAGCCCCTCTTTATTCCTGAAAGGGTTGGCTATGGGCATTGCGGAGGTTATTCCCGGCGTGTCAGGAGGCACCATTGCCTTTGTAACGGGCATCTACGAGCGACTGCTCGACGCCATCAAAGGCGTACTCAGCCCCACACCCTTGCGCCTGCTGCGCGAGGAAGGA
>CAYOTJ010000492.1:0-3043 GCA_964406855.1 uncultured Saprospiraceae bacterium | reverse complement strand
CGGGGGTATGGCCGCCGGATTAGTGGGCGGCATCTTTGGCGTTACTTATTTGCTGGAGCATTACCCCACCATCATTTGGGCATTCTTCTTTGGCCTCATCCTTTCATCTGTATGGTATGTGGCCCGACAGGTGGGGCGCTGGCGCTGGCAGGAGGCGTTTATGCTGCTGGCGGGCGCCGCCGTAGCTTACTGGATTACGGTAGCCTCGCCTTTGGGGGGCAGTGAATCGCTGGTAGCCGTATTTTTTTCCGGCGCCATCGCCATCTGCGCCCTGATGCTGCCCGGTATCTCTGGAAGTTTTGTGCTGTTGTTGCTGGGTATGTACAGCTTTGTCATATCCTCTGTAAAACAGGTTTTATCCAGCTTCGATACCGCCGGCTTAGTCATCACAGGGGTATTCGCACTGGGTTGTCTGGTAGGTATGGCCGGGTTTAGCCGTCTGCTGTCCTGGACCCTCAAGCACTACCACAATCCTACTATGGCCATGCTTACCGGTTTTATGGTAGGCTCGCTCAATAAACTTTGGCCTTGGCGCAATGTGCTGGAATACCGCATCAATAGCCAGGGCGAACAAGTGCCCTTTCGCGAGGCCAATGTGCTACCCGGCGCCTACCAAGCCGGAGAGCCCTACACCGCCTTAGCCATAGCGGCCATCATCATCGGCATCGCGGTCGTATTGGTGCTGGAGCGCATGGGCAATACGGCTGCGCCTTCCCGGAAGCAGGCATAAGCCATAAGTGAAGGAGAGCTCTATGCAAAAGCTATACGGACTCATTGGCTACCCGCTTTCCCACTCTTTTTCAAAGCGGTATTTCACCGAAAAGTTTGAGCGCGAGGGCCTGTCGGCTCAGTTTCGCTACGAACTGTTTCCGCTGCCTGCCATCGAGGCCTTACCTGATTTGCTTGCCGCGCAGCCTGGGCTGGCCGGCTTCAATGTTACCATCCCGTACAAGCAGACGGTCATGGCTTATCTCCATCAGACCTCCGATGCCGCCGCTCAAATGGGCGCAGTAAACACCGTAAAAATAGAAAACGGCCGCCTCTATGGCCACAATACCGACGTCGTCGGCTTCGAGGAGTCGCTGCGCGAAACCTTAGTCCGGGCAGCTCAAATGCCTGACCGCGCATTAGTGTTGGGCGCCGGCGGTTCTTCGCGCGCCGTACGCTGGGTGCTGGCCCGTATGGGCATCGAAGCCCTGTGCGTATCCCGAGAGCCCCAGCCGGGCCAGTTGGCTTACCAGACGCTAACGGCCGAGTGGCTGGCCCGTTATCCGCTCATCATCAATACAACCCCGCTGGGTATGTCGCCCAAGGTCGACGAATGCCCGCCCTTGCCCTACGAAACCCTTACCAGCGCTAATATTTTATTCGATCTGGTGTACAATCCCGAAGAGACCTTATTTTTACGCCACGGAAAGAAACAGGGCGCTACCGTTCAAAACGGCCTGCCCATGTTGTATGGTCAGGCGGAAGCCGCCTGGCGCATTTGGCAGTCTTAACTCCAAACCAGTAAAACCATGGATCAATCGGCAAAGCCAGTTCCCGACAACCTCAAGAAAGCCAAGGCCATTGCCCAGGCAGTGACGGGTACGGCAGACGGCATCGACTTTTTCGACACCACCATCGCTTTTGCAGGCAAGACCAACGAAGCCCTAAAGCGGTCGGCCTGGCTGTTTGGCCTCATGAACCACCATTGGCTCGTAGGCTTAGGCTCTACCTTAGGCTTAGCAGCCATCAAAATGAGGTTGCCCTTCGTGGAAACCGCCGTTAAGAACACCATCTTCCAGCAATTCTGCGGGGGCACTACCCTCCTCGAATCCCAAGCCGCCATCGACGGGCTCCGCAGCCAAGGCGCCCTCACGGTGCTCGATTATGGCGCCGAGGCCAAAGAAACAGAAGAGGACTTCAATCACACCATGAACGAAAACATGCGGGCCATCGACTTTGCCTCCCAATCGGGGAGCGTGCCCGTTGTGAGCTCCAAAATAACAGGCCTCGCCCGCTTTGGCCTCCTGGAAAGCATGCAGGCCGGCGAACCCTTCACCCCCGAAACCCGGCACGAATACAAAACCATCCTCAAACGACTCGACGCCCTCTGCGCCCATGCCGCCAAACGCGGCGTAGCCATCTTCTTCGACGCCGAAGAAAGCTGGATACAAGACTCCATCGATCACCTCGTTATGGTCATGATGCGCCGCTACAACAAAGGAAAGGCCATCGTCTACAATACCTTCCAACTCTACCGAACCGACAGGCTACAGTACCTCTTCGACTCCTATGACCTCGCCCAAAAAGCCGGTTTTATACTGGGCGCCAAGTTAGTGCGCGGCGCTTACATGGACAAAGAGCGCGAGCGAGCCGCTGAAATGGGCTACCCCTCGCCCATACAACCCAGCAAAGAAGCCACCGACCACGCTTTTGATACCGCCCTGCGCTTTTGCATCGACCATTACGAAGATTTGGCGTTGTGCAACGCCTCTCATAACGTCGACAGCGCCCGCCTCCAGGTATCGCTCATCCGCGAAAAAGGCCTCGATCCGCGCCATCCCCACCTTATGTTCTGCCAATTGTATGGCATGAGCGACAACCTCACCTTCAACCTGGCCCATCACGGCTTCAGCGTAGCCAAATACGTCGTGTACGGCCCCGTGCGCGAGGTAGTGCCCTACCTCATTCGCCGCGCTCAGGAAAACTCCTCCGTAACCGGCGATATGAGCCGCGAGTACCAACTGGTACACAAAGAAATGAAACGCCGGGGCCTCTCCTGACCGACCAACGCTCCCGCCAGCGGAGGTAAGCCCGCCTGTAAATCAAAAGTTTTTTTCTTTTTTTGGGCCGCGCCGCATAACATCTACTTACATCATCACCTTGCGCGGCGCCGGGTGCTCCGCTATTATGGGCGGCTGCCCGGCGGCCTGTGAGGGGCCGCCAGGCAGCCGCCCATACCGCTGCGCCCCCTGGGCCGGGGAACCCGGAAAATTACCGTTCGCCAACTTCTATGCGCAGGTAATGAGAAATGATTAATTTTGCCATGCCATGACGC
>CAYOTJ010000491.1:0-3338 GCA_964406855.1 uncultured Saprospiraceae bacterium | reverse complement strand
GGGCCGTTTGGATTGCCACCGTTGCCAACATCGATTATCCGCGCACCCCCACTACCGACCCCGTCCCCCTAAAGGAACAATACCGCAACCTGCTGGATCAACTCGATGAAATTGGCATCAACACCGTCATTGTACAGGTGCGCCCTGCCGGCGACGCCTTCTACAATAGCCAACTGGCGCCCTGGTCGCGATTCCTGACGGGCCGCCAGGGGCAAGCGCCTGCCGACGGGTTTGATCCCTTAGCCTTTATGATTGATGAAACCCATCAACGCGGCATGGAATTTCACGCCTGGATCAACCCCTATCGGGCGGCCAATAACCTCGACTCTGCGGCCCTCTCCCCCGACCATGCCTTGTATAAGCACCCCGACTGGCTAGTAACCTACGGCAAAGGCATGTACTTTGACCCCGGCCTGCCCGAAGTGCGGCAGCACTTAGTGGAAGTAGTGGGCGAGATCGTAAGCAAATACGACGTAGACGGCATCCACGTCGACGACTATTTCTATCCCTACCCCATTGCCAATACGCCCTTCCCCGACAGCGCCAGCTACCTGCGCTATGGCCAGTCGTTCAGCAGCATCCAAGACTGGCGACGCGGCAATACCGACGCCTTTGTGCAGGAAACCCACCAGGCCATTAAAAAACTCAAACCCTGGGTGGTATTTGGCATCAGTCCTTTTGGCGTGTGGCGCAATATGAGTCAGGACTCTGTGCGCGGCTCGGCCACCCGGGCCGGGGCCACTTCTTACGACGACCTCTACGCCGACGTGCTCAAATGGATGGAGCGCGGCTGGATTGACTACGTAGCGCCCCAATTGTATTGGAACATCGGTTTTGCGCCTGCCGACTATACCACCCTGCTGCAATGGTGGAGCCAGTATGCCATTCGCCATCAGGTGCACCTCTATGTGGGGCATGGCGCTTACAAGGTAGGCGACAACCCCGAACCCGCCTGGAAGCAGCCCGCCGAATTACCCCGCCAAATAGACCTGTGCCGGCGCAATGTGGCCAGTACGGGCAGCATCTTCTTCAGCACCAAATCGGTGATCAACAATCCGCTGGGCATCAAAGACAGCCTGCGCCGAATGTATCAGCATTTGTCGCTATGGCCTCAGCGCGAAGCCTTGCAGGTGTTGCCCCTCAAGCAGCCCGAACTGCGCCGCCTTCGCTTCCGCGAGGAGGGCGTCAGGTTGCAATGGCGCCCCAATGCCCGCGATGTAGAGCTCAGCAAGAACATACACTATTATGCCATCTATCGCTTTAGCGGCAACGAGAAGCAGGACCTCGACCGCCCCGGCGCGCTGATACACATCAGCGCTTTTGAGCCCACGGGCAAAAAATTCACCTTCTACGACCGCGCCACCCAGCCCGGCGAAACCTACACCTATGTGATAACGGCCTGCAACCGGGCGCATGTGGAAAGCCCGCCGTCAGAAGCGCAGGCCATAGAACGCACCGAGCGGGGCGGCAGGCGCGTGCGCAACAAACCCGCCGGATAGTATACCGCCTTACAAATCCCAACTTGGCCAACTGCTAAATTCGCCCCATTTTTACAGCCTCTAATTTTTGGACTTTATGCAACACTACAGGCAGCTTTTACTGGGCGGATTTATAGCGGCCGTCGTACTGGCAGGGGCCCTGGCGCCCCTGCCCGACCGAAAGGTACAGGCCTTTCACTCAAAAGCAGAACTCGACCGGCTATCGCTGATGATGCTACCGCCGGTAGACTCTTCCATCATTTTCCCCACCTCTGCCACTTGCCGCGGATGCCACGGCTTCGATATGAATGGCTATGCTATGGTCGATTTCTTTGGCAACGACGTCAATATACACGACGATTGGAAGGCCACCCTGATGGCCAATGCCGCCAAAGACCCCTTCTGGCGCGCCAAGGTAAGCCACGAAATATTGCTCAACGCCGGCCACAGCGCTGCCATACAAACCAAATGTACCTCCTGTCATGCGCCCATGGGTCATTATACGGCTTTTTACCGGGGGCATGAATCGTACACCATCGCCGACCTGCTACAGGATACCATCGGCTTAGACGGGGTTTCCTGCTCGGCCTGCCACATGATCAGCCCCGAAAGCCTCGGGCAGCTCCATTCGGGCAACCTGAAATACGATACATCCCGTCTAATGTACGGCCCCTACCCCGGCCCCTTTGCCGGGCCCATGAATGACTTCGTGGGCTTCAGGCCTGTGTATGGCCCGCATGTGGGACAGGCCGGCATGTGCGCCTCCTGCCACACCCTGCTCACCGAACCCATAGGCCCCGATGGCGAACTGCTGGGGACTACGTTTGTGGAGCAGGCTACCTACCACGAATGGCTCAACTCCAGCTATGCCGAAGATCAGGAGAACATCACCTGCCAGTCGTGCCACATGCCAGAGCTGGAAGAGCCCGTGGTCATCTCGGCCAATTACCTGTTTCTGGAAGGCCGCAGCCCTTACTCACGCCACGAGTTTGCGGGAGCCAACAGTTTTATGCTCTCCCTTATGAAGCGCTACCGCCAGGACCTGGGCTTAAGCGCCAGCGAGGCCGATTTTGACGAAACCATAGACGCTACCCTGCGCATGTTGCAGCAGCAGTCGCTGGATGCTCAACTCGACTGGATGGGTGTGGAAGCAGATACCGCTGTTTTCCGGCTGCGCCTCGAAAACAAGGCCGGGCATAAATTCCCTTCCGGCTACCCCAGCCGGCGGCTTTTTGTTGAGTTTATTCTCACTACATCTGCGGGCGATACGCTATTCCACTCCGGCAAAATGAACAACCGTCACGAAATTGTAGCCGAAGACCTGCCCTTTGAGCCCCACTACGATGTCATTCGCCGCCCCGAGCAGGTACAGATATACGAAATGGTGGCCGGCGATGAAGCCAATGATTTCACCGTAGTACTGGAGCACGCCTCAGTGATGAACAAAGACAATCGGCTACCTCCCCGAGGCTTCCGCACCGACCATGTTGTTTACGATACAACCCGCATTGTAGGGAGCGCTCTGCTGGACCCCAACTTCAATCGAACGGCCTCGGGTAGCGAAGGCACCGGCGCCGACGATCTTTATTTTCGCATTGGCACGGGCGGGTACGCCGGCCCCGTCAATGTTGCCGTTCGGGTGGATTACCATTCGCTGCCGCCCCGCTGGGTAAACCCTATTCTTGAGGCCTCTACCCCCGAAATTGAAAGTTTCCGGCAGCAGTTTCTCAGCATGGACAACACCCCTGTGCTGGTAGCCTCCCAATCGCTGGCGGGCGTGGAGTTTCCTCCGCTGGTGCGTACACAGCACACCGCTCCGGTGCGCGCGCGCCGGCAACAGGCACAGCAGCAGCAGCGCGA
>CAYOTJ010000490.1:0-3339 GCA_964406855.1 uncultured Saprospiraceae bacterium | reverse complement strand
CGGAGCTGAGGCCCGGGGAAGGGATGGCTATAAAAACAGATTGCTGCGCTTAGAAGTATAAATGCGCTCATTTTTTGATGTAAAAAACAACTTTAAAGTTGTTTTTTACATCAAAAGCCCTTATCTTTGTAACTACAACGCCTCTCCATATGAGCACAGATGTAGACGTAGCCCAATTTTTGCAAGATTTCAAGACTAAAATGCGCATCTGGGATGTCTTTTTCCGCGACGATCGTGGTAAAAATCTACAAACATTAATGGAACTCGAACTGAGACCTATTGATCGGAAAAAGGAATTAGAAGCGTTAGACGTCTTGGATTATAGTGAAGGCCCCTCTACAGACAAACTCTCCGGAGGCGCTGATATGTGGGTATTTGGCCGAATGATAAAAGGCAGGGAGGTATACATAAAAATCACGATGGGCGCCGTAGGCGCAGGCGTCATTTGTATCTCTTTCCATTTAGCCGAATATAAAATGCACTACCCTTTAAAAAATAAAAATATATGACAAGCCCCATCACCGGAAGGCCCATGCATTTGGTCAAAGAAAACAGATGTGTGGCGTTTAGAAAAGAGGAATTTGAAATTGTTTTCCACTACTACCTATGCGAGGATAGCGGAGAGCACTTCACAAATACCGCTATTGACGAATTGAATACCAATCAGGTGTACAACCAATACCGAGACCGGTATAACATTCCTTTCCCTGAAGAGATCAGCCGAATAAGGGCTAAATATGGATTAGCCGCAGTAAAAATGTCTGAAGTACTGGGTTTTGGCCCCAATACCTACCGATTGTATGAGGCAGGAGAAATGCCAAGCGTATCTAATGCCAAACTTATTCACTTGGCCGATAATCCAAGAAATTTCATGGATATGCTCAATAGCTCATACGCTTTGGATCAAAAGACGATAGGTAAACTCCAGCCTCAGGTCGCTCGGATGATTGAGGAATCTGACCGTAATATGTTTGATAATCATTTAAAGGACTATCTCCTCGGGGCTCCGATAGCAAATGTATATTCGGGGTATCGCATACCCAATTTTAATAAATTTGCCGAGATGGTCATTTATTTTGCAGATAAGTTGGCCCCCTTCAAGACAAAGCTAAACAAACTGCTCTTCTATGCGGATTTCCTGATGTTCAAACAAACTGCATTTTCCATTAGCGGCGTTCGGTATAGAGCTATAGAGCGAGGCCCTGTTCCGAGTAATTTTAATAGCATTTTCGAGTATATGGTAAATGCCCGGATGATAGATGTGAATTATATCCCCTTTCCTCAAGGCTATACCGGCGAACAATTTACGGTCAGAGATAATCGGCCATTCGACAAATCCTGGTTTTCCAGCCCTGAATTGGAGATAATGGAGCGCGTTGCCCAAAAGTTTAAAGATACTACTGCTGGCGACATAGTTGAAATAGCTCACCTTGAGCAGGCATGGAAACAGAACCACGAGCTTCGGAAGGAAATTAGCTACAACTATGCATTTGAGCTGGAACCAGTTTAACCTCCTTTCCTCACCTGCTGCCCCTTCACCTCTACTAAATTATCCATCTCAAAGCGGGCTTCGTAGATGAGCGCGCCGCTCTCGCTCCATTTGCGGAGGTAGCCATTTTTTTTGTCCCGGAGAAACTCCGCTACAAACTGAAGCGCGCCGTTGGGGTAGTAGAGGGTATCGCCCCCGGTTTTTAGCCCATCCTGATAGTATTGCACTTCTTTTATCTTTCCGTCGGGATAGTAAATGGTTGTTTTTCCTTGTTGTTTCCCCCCTTGAAAAAGGCGAATCGCTTTGAGTTGGCCATCGGGGTAGTAGTCGGTCATTTCACCTTCAATGCGCCCATTGATGCGTTGGAACACCCTGGAGGTGCTGCTGTCGGCATAGTTCTCTTTAACGAGTAGCGTATCGGGAGAAACAGGAGGCGTGACAGCCGCAGGCGTATGGGGTTGGCAGGCGGCGAGCATGCCGGCCATTATGTGCAGTAAGATAACAGATTGCAGCTTCATAATGAAGAAACGACATGAAGAAGGGGAAAGATCAGGACGCGAGCCTGCATCTTTCCCCCGACAGGATTGATATACCTATAAAACGGACTAGTACTAATTCGTCCAGGGCAGGCGGTTCACGCGACGGCCAATTTCGGTACCGAAGCGAACGCCTTCGTCGCAGTCCATGCGCCAGTGTACGCCCAGGGGCACGCGCGACCAGGCATTTTCCTGAGCCATCTCGAAGAAGCTGCCGAAGCTGCGGGGCGTACCCTCAAACTCGGTGCGGTTGGCATGGCAGCGGTCGGTCATGGCGTAGTCGTATCCGAATACGCTACCCAAAGCCTCGGCGCCGGCAGCGCTCATAGTGGAGTGGCCCGAAGGATAGGCCGGGAAAGAAGGCGAAATGCTCTTCTCACCCGTCAGCGGGTTCTCCAAGTTGGTTTCCCAAGTGGCGTCGATGATGCGGCGGATGTACCCTACGGGGCGCTCTACATTGTAGTGGTACTTAGAGTGCCAGCAAGCTACGGCAGCGTCGTTGAGGGCCATGCCCACTTTGGCGTTGGTAAGGAGGGCCGTAGCTAAGTTGCAGTCTTCAAGTTCAAACACCTGATTGGCGATGGCGATGAAGCGCGGGCCGGGGCTAAATGTGAGGTTAACCAAGTCGTCGCTCCAGAATTCGCCGACCCACTCGGTTTCATACGACAGGGTAGGCGTATTTTGCGAGTATACTTCCAATGCCTGAGCATACATCATGGAAGAGGGCGCCTCGCTGTAAGGCAGCGGCGGGCGGCAGATGCGCTCGCCGGCTTTGGTGGCAAAAGCACGCGCCTCACCCCAATAAGGGAACATACCGCGGCCAGGGCCGGGCAGAGTGGCTTCCCAATCGCCGGGGCCGTTATAGGCAGCTTGCCAGTTGTAGTCGCCGAAGGGGTCTATGTGCGCGTCGTGGCCTATGGGGTCGGTCTTAGCCCAGTCCCATACGGCGGCGGCTACTGCTGTGCCATGAGCTACCGAGCGGTTGAATACGTCTGGCGCAATTTGAAGGATATAGCGCCCCTCATTGCGGCTCTTCAGCAGGGCGATGTCGGCAGCCCGGCTGGAGAAAAACTTATTCATCAGAAAGGCATTGGAGGCATTCACCACAGTAGGCCAGTGATATTCCGCGCCTGCTTCGACCTTAGGCAGGTTGAGGCCAAACTCCAACTGCAACGAGTTGTATTCCGGCATGCCTGAGATGCACGCTTCATAGGCGGCATAGCCTAAGTAGGCCAAGGCGCGGGGAGCGGGGCCGGGGCGGTAGCCCTGGGCATAGCGCTCAATTTCCAGAAACAGCTCATTCCATTCGTGAGC
>CAYOTJ010000489.1:2977-3342 GCA_964406855.1 uncultured Saprospiraceae bacterium | reverse complement strand
GGGTTATATCGGGTACTCTTGTTACTTTTGTTGGGCTGTCCTCATTACCATTTGTAACTTGCCTTGAGCCTGCCGGCCCTCCCTCCCCCTGATGTGCCAAATGAAGGACTTTATTTTTTCATCACTGATACACGTACGCATCGTTTATGCAAAGAACGCTACTACTACTCATGTTTGGTTTGGGCTTTCAGTTGTTGTGGGGGCAAGCCCCGCTGGTGGAAGCTGAAGAAATGGCCTTCCCTGCCACAGCAGTGCTGAGCGAAAATTTTCGGGAATACCGGGTACTGCGCTTAGATGCCGCCGCGCTGCACGCGGCTGTAGAGGCCCAGGGGGCGACGCAGGCGCAGCTACGGCTAAAGCTGGGG
>CAYOTJ010000489.1:0-2967 GCA_964406855.1 uncultured Saprospiraceae bacterium | reverse complement strand
CTACTGAGCGGGGCATTCAGACCCTGCCCGCACGCGAGCCGGGCGCCTACAGGGGCAGATTGGCGGGCCCGGAAGGGCGCAAACTGAGTCTGATGATTGAGCCCGACTTTGTTTTTGGCCTCTGGACGGAGGGGGCGGAGGTGTGGTTTATTGAGCCGCTCTATCGGCTTGAGCCCTCGGCCGGCAAAGACCTCTACTTAGTGTACAAAGAGCGCGATATGATCGGGCGGAGCGATTTTTGAGGGCTGGCCCTCACCCACCGCAAGGCCGAAGAACTGGCCGCCAAGCCTATGGGCCCCGAAAAGGTGGGCAACTGCCTCATAGCGGAGGTGGCGTTGGCTGCCGACAACTCGATGCGCGTGGCTTTTGGCAGCGTAGCGGGGGCGGAAAGCTTTATGTTTGGGGTGCTCAACAATGTGCAAACCAACTACGATAACGAATTTGCCGACGAGATACAGTTGCAGGTAGTGGCTACCTTTGTGAGCACCTGCTCTGGCTGCGACCCCTGGACCGGCTCGACCAACTCGGGCGCCCTGCTCGACGACTTTGCCGGATGGGGCAATGGCGGCGGCTTTGGCACTACTGAGTTTGATGTGGCTTCGCTATGGACCAACCGCGATTTTGCCGGCTCCGTTATTGGTCTGGCGTGGCTGGGCGGTACCTGCACTCAGGAGCGCTACAACGTGCTGCAAAACTTTAGCTCTAATGCGGCCTTCCTGCGGGTGCTGCAAGCTCACGAGTTTGGGCACAACTTTGGAGCTACCCACGATGCCGAGGGCTCTAATACCATCATGGCTCCTTCGGTGAACTCGGCTACGGCCTGGTCTACCAATTCTCGCAACGAGATCAACGCCTTCATAGCGGCCAATGACGAGCCTGTGGGCTGTTTGGCTTATTGCGCGCCGCCGGCGCCGCCGATGGCCGACATTGTGACGCCCATTCTGGAGGTATGCCCGGGCAGTTATGTCCCCTTCTTCGACAACTCTACGGGCAACCCCGTGCTTTGGAGCTGGAGTTTCCCCGGCGGAGATCCGGCCTCCTCCACCGAGCAGCATCCGGTGGTGTTTTATGCCAGCCCCGGCGTGTACTCGGCTACTTTAGTGGTGCAGAATGCCGCCGGCACAGACGCGACTACCCTAAATACGGACATTGTGGTGGGCGATGCCGGCCGCAAATACCTGATGTACGAAAATTTTGAAGAAACGACTACCTGGACGATCAGCAACCCCGACAACGGCATTGGCTGGACCTTCACCGGTACCGATGGCAACAACGGCAACCGGGCTATGTACGTCAATAACTTCGATTATAATGGCGGCAACGGGCAGGTAGACGCCCTCGTTAGTCCGGTGCTCAACTTCACCGCTGAGCAGGACCTGCTGCTGGAATTAGAATATGCCTACCGCCGCTACAATGCCTCGCTCAGCGACCGGCTGCTGGTGAAGCTGTCGACCAATGGCGGCGCCACTTATCCCATCACCCTGTTCAGCGGGCAGGAGAACGGCTCGGGCAACTTCGCTACCGGCTCCGACCTGCAAACGGCGTTCTTTCCTTCGCAGCCGGGCGACTGGTGTTTTCAGGGGCCTGCCTGCATCGCTCTCGACCTGTCGAACTATGCGGGTTTCCCGAATGTGCGCATCCGCATCGAGAATGTGAGCGGGTTTGGCAACAATATGTTTGTGGATAACATTCGCCTGAGCTCGGCCTGCCAGCCGTTGCTGCCACCTGAGCCGGCTTTTATTGCCAATAACACCAGCGGCTGCGCGCCGCTGACGGTAACGTTCTCCGACCAGTCGTTGGGCGCCAACTCGGTGGAATGGTACTTCCCCGGCGGCAACCCCGATTTTTCTACCAGCAGCAATCCTACGGTGACTTACAGCACGCCCGGCGTGTACGACGTGACCTTAGTGGCCATCAACGATGCCGGCTCGGTATCGCTCAATGAGACGGCTTATATCACGGTGGGCGGGCCGCCTACGCCGGCATTTACTTATACCCACACGGGGCTGGCTTACAACTTCAACAACCAAACCCCCAATGCGGTGGTTTTCCAGTGGAATTTCGGCGACGGCGGGCAAAGCTCCCTCTCCGACCCTGCCCACACTTACGGACAGTCGGGAACTTACGTGGTACGCCTCACCGCCAGCAACGAATGCGGCAATGCCTCTACCCAGCAAACCATTACGGCTTCTTCGGGGCTTGAGGCGTCCTTTACGGCATCGCCCCTGAGCGGCTGCCCCGGCCAGCAGGTGCAATATACCGACGCTTCTATGGGCAACCCCACTAATTGGAGTTGGTTGTTCCCCGGCGGCAGCCCGGCTGCATCCTCTCAGCAAAACCCGTTGGTGACCTACCCGCAACCCGGCCTGTACAGCGCCACCTTAGTAGTGACCAACGGGTCCGTCACCGATACGTTTACGCGCATGCAGTACGTTGCGATAGCCGATACGGTGGTAGCCGCCTTTGGCGTTTCGCTGCCCCTTGATAGCACCCGCGCCGTGTTTACCAATACCACTACCGGAGGAGCTACCTTCTACCACTGGACTTTCGGCGATGGCGACACCTCGGTGGTAGCCAACCCCATACATGAGTACGCGATGGCGGGCACGTATACCGTCACGCTCATTGCCGGCAACGCCTGCTTTAGCGACACCATCAGCCAGACCATCAGCGTCATCCTGACGCCTGTGGCCGGGATAATTGCGGATACGCTCTCGGGTTGCGCGCCGCTGACGGTAACCTACGCTGCTATACCCCAGGGGCCGGGCTATACCTATCGGTGGACCTTCCCTGGCGGGCAGCCCGATACCAGCGCGCTGGCCAACCCTACGGTAGCTTACAGCCTGCCGGGCCATTACGGGGCTACGCTTATGGTGACGAATGCCGCAGGCAGCGATACGCTTACCATCGACTCTATTGTGGCGGTCTCAGGCCCCCCCGAGGCCGGCTTTGTCCTCGACTACAGTC
>CAYOTJ010000488.1:0-3344 GCA_964406855.1 uncultured Saprospiraceae bacterium | reverse complement strand
TTTCACTCATCCTGACTTGGAGAACTATAACGCTTTCACAGGCTGCGCCGATCGATTTTTTTAGGGGGAGGCTGCCGGCCCGGCCTTGGGGCAAATGCGTATGTTCGAAGGCCGACGTCCGGCCCGTCACCGCCACGCCCTCGTTGCACTCGGTCGGGTAAACCTATTATACCCTCCCCTGGAGTTTTACCTGGCTGAATAGACGGGCGGGTATATCGCTTCCGCCACCGCCCCGGGCGAAGGATGGTAGCGGTATGGCCCCGATTTACCCCGTGGAATAGCGAAGCTTATATTCCACGGGGTGAAGGAGGGGCCATAATAGCGGACAGCCTGACCCCGCGCGCTTGCCCATTGCGCTACTGCGCCCTCGGGGCGCGGGTGGGTGTTTGCGCGCGGGGGCGCCCCCAAATAAAAATCCCCCCTTGTCCGTCGGATAAAATAAAGGCGGGCGGCCCTTGCTTTCGGTGGTTATTCTGCTTATCTTAGTCGGCATACTTTCTTAACCTCCTAAAGCTATGCGCACCTTCACATTTTTGTTTTTGATGCTGATGGCGGCGGGCAATGCCGCCGCACAGGAAGCCATGCCTCCCCTGCGCGAGGTGATTGAAGTTTTTTTTACCCGCTATGCTGTGCCTACGGTTTCTAATGCGTATTACTATCTCCGCTTTGAGCGCCGGCCGGATGGGTACTATGTGGCGCGTATGGAGGATGGGTATACCGAGCGGGGCCGGGAGCTGTTTTACAGTGCGGCCAAAGGGCGTTACGAGCCGCTGACGCTATTTGAAAAATCGGAATTTAAGGGCAAGCTGCCTTCTCCTTTTCCGCAGGCAGAAGACGTGGCGACGGAGCAGGCCGACCGCTACATAGCGGATATGCCGTCGGAGTTTCAGGATTTTTCTTACTATCCTTACTATGGCTATGCAGGCTGGTACAGGGATGTGATAGCGACTTATGATACGTTGAGTGCCCCTTCCGACTGGCAACTGAATGCGCTGGCCCGCGCCCATCAGCAGCGGGCGGCGGCTATGCTGGATGGCGCCAGGCATCTGGCCGATGCGGTGGATGTGTTGGCCGACATCCGCAAGTTGCCGGCGATGACGGCGGAGCAGTTGGAGCGCTTTTTGGAGCAGTGCCGGCAAAGCCCGGCGGTTTATGAGCGGCTGTTGGCCCAAAATCCGGCATTTGAGACGCCGGTAGGCCCCGTAGCCATCAAGCGGGATGGCGACATCATGTGGGCGTTTATGATGCTGCTGATGTACCAGAACGAGGCGGCTGCGCGCAGTGTGCTGCCCCGGGGGAGGCCGCTCTTCGACGAGTCGCTGCGGGCTGCTGCCCGAAATATGCTGGCTTCCTGCCCGCGCGATGCGGTGTTGTTTACGTATGGCGATAACGATACCTATCCGCTGTACTATGTGCAGGCCGCCGAGGGCTTTCGCACCGATGTAACGATTGCCAACTTATCGATGATTATTCTGCCTGAATATCAGCGTTTGGTGATACGGGGCGCTATGGGCGCCAAGCCGTTGGCTTCCCAACTGCCGGATAGTTATAGCAAGTACATTGTGCTATGGCGCTCGACGGGCGCCAACGTATCGCTAACGGTAGACGAGCTGTGGGCGGCATTGGCCCGGGATGATGTGTACTCCGGCAGCGAAGCGGCGCCCTATCGCTACGCGCTGATTGATGCTACGGGCATTCGCCTGCCGGTAGCGCGGGGCGCCAAGCGTTGGAAGGGCAGCGCTCCGGAGGAATGGCTGCTACACATGGTTTCCTGGGAAATGCTATATCCCGATGTGGCTATGGTCATAGATGTATTAAATGCCAATGGCTGGGAGCGACCTGTATGTTTTTCTGTGACCTGCCAGCCGGAAAACTGGAAGACCTGGGAAACGCATTTGTTGTTGGAGGGGCTCGTGTATCGGCTTTATCCCGATGAGCTTCCGGCGGTACGCCAAATTGGCGACGGAGAAGTGAACACCCGGCATAGTTATGACCTGTGGATGAAAACCTTTACATGGGGCTTTAACGATGGCGTAGGAAGCCATTCGACCCCGCACTACCAGTCGGCTTTAATAGCGGCCCACAGCCTGCTGCGCGGGCTCAGCGCTACGGGCAATGCCGCCCAGGCCAGTCGGTTGGGGCGCCGATTAATGGAAGCATTCCCCAATGATGCGCGCCCCTGGAATATGCTTTGGATACACATCGCCAATCAATTGGCTGAGGCCGGCGCCAGCGCGGAGGCGGAAGCGATAGGCCTTGCGGTAGCGCACAATTATCAGAGCGGCCCTTTAACCGACGATCCGGATAGGCCGATGGCCAGCGTAGCGCTGGTAAAACTTGCGCAGCGCCTCGACTCCGAGGCGCTGCGCAAGAAATGTGCTGATTGGTAGCTAATGCTTACAACCGCGCCACCCGCTGCCGCAGCGCCTGCCCTCGGTAGTACAGGGTTATGGTATAAACGCCCGCGGCGGGCAAGTCGGCGGCCGTGAGCAGCCACTCCTGCCAGCCGGCATCGTGGGCGCCGCCGCGCATGAGCACCTGGCGTCCGGCAGCATCCAGCACCTGCAATTGGGCCTCGCCTTCGGCGGGCAGCCAGTAGCGGAGCACCGTCTGATCGGTGAAGGGATTGGGCTCGCCCGGCAGCAGCAGCGGCTGGTCAATGCCCTGGGGCAGCCCATAGCTGCCGTCCGACAGCATGATGATGGGCGGCGCTTCGCCGCTGCAATCGAGCACCTGAAAGGGCACGGTAGCCGTAGCGGTATTGCCGCAGCCGTCGACGGCGCTCAGCAGCAGGGCGTGCTGGCCCTCGGGGGCCGTCCAGCCGGTGATTTTGAAGCGATTGTTGGGCTGGGGCACGGTCGCGGCGGTGAGGTCGGCGTCGGGGCTGCCATCGGCATTGAGGTCGAGGGCTACGGTGACGGTGGGTCGCCGAACGTTGCAACCCGACTCAGCGCGGAAGCTGTACTGAAACGCGCCCTGGCAGGCTGCCGGATTGGGGCAGCAGGCGGGCTCTATCTCGAAAGCGGTGATGACGGGCTGTCGGTCGTCGCGCACAAATACCGAAGCGGCGGCGACGCTTTCTAACCCCGCCCCATCGGTGGTGCGCACTTCCACGGCTACGGCTTCGCAAGCGTCGCAGCAGTTGAAATCGACGGTCTCGCCCCAGGGGCCGTAGTAAGGGGCCACTGTGGCGCAAGTGAGCGGATCGCGGGTATACTGCCGGCGCAACTGCTGCGTGATGGGGCCGCAGTTGTCGGCGCTGCCCGCGTCGAGTTCGGTAGCGCCTATTTCAGTCAGCCCCGATGCGCTGAGTACTACCTCGGCCTCGGGGGCTATGGCCGTAG
>CAYOTJ010000487.1:0-3350 GCA_964406855.1 uncultured Saprospiraceae bacterium | reverse complement strand
ACTGCAAATAAACACCAAAAAAATAGCAAAGTTTTACCCGTTTACCGATCGCCTACCAAAATATATTGATAGTCGAGGGCCGTATCATTGGCGATGATGTTTTTGTACCCCGCTTCATAAAACAGCTCTTCAATTTCATGGATTGGGATACGCAGGCTTTGGGGGGGGCCTATGGGCGTGCGCTTTTTCTTGAAGTCGACGATGAGCAGCCGCCCTCCGGGCTTGATGGCGCTCTTGAGCCGGCGCAGGTACTCTATTTTATTCTGGATGTACATAAAGGTATTGACGATGATGACGGCGTCTACCTCGTTGGCCTTCAGTTTGGGGTCGTTGGGGTTGCCAAGGCGGGTCTCTAAGCGCGTCTGTATCTCTTCAGGCAGTTCGAGTACCTTTACGCTGTCGAGATAATCGATAAACCGCCGGTCGATGTCGATGGCGATTACCCGTTCGGCCTTGTGGGCCATCCGCATGGCAAAAAAGCCGGTACCCGCGCCAATATCGGCTACGGTTTTGCCCTCTAAATTGCCGAGTTGATTCAAAATCATATCGGGCTTTTGCCAGATCACCCGATTGGTGTTGAAGTAGTCTTCCGTTTCGCCTGCTTCCGAATCGGCATCGTTAGTACGGGTGTTGGCTACGGGAAGGGGCTCCTGTTGGTCGGGGGGCAGCGACTGGTCGTTGGCATCGGGAAAACACGCGGTCATAACCAGCAATACAGGCCAAAACAATGACATTAATTTAGACAAATGGCGCAGTTTCATTATCCTCAATTTTGGGTAAAGTTAGCAGGTTGCCACCAGATAACGCTACTGTATACGGATTTTATCCCGCAATTCGGAATTATTTCGTTGATAAAATTTCGATGGCCCTCACCAATCGGTCGAGGTCGTAAGTAGTAGTGTATACATTGGGCGTTATGCGCACCCCTTTGATGTTCTCCCATACAATGGCCACGGTATGAATTTTATGTTCTTTGAACAAGTAACCCATCACTTCCTCAGGGGGCTTACCCTCTACCTGGAGGAGCGCAATGGCACAGGCAAAATCAGGATGCGAAGAGGTACCTATGCTGATACCTGGTAAGCCGGCTACCCTTGAGGTCCAGTAGGTTTTGAGGTATTGCAGCCGCTGTTGTTTGCGTTGGGCGCCGATCATGAGGTGGAAATTGACGGCCTGGCCTATGGCCTGCTCAATGGCGAATGAACGGGTGCCCAGCGACTCGAATTTTCGGATGTTTTCGCTCTCGGGGTCGGGGGCTGCCAGCAGAGGGTAGAGGTTTTTGATCTTCTCCCGACGCACATAAATCATACCGCTGCCAAAGGGGGCGCACAGCCATTTGTGCAGGCTGGTACCGAAGTAGTCGCAGTCGAGATCGGAGATTTTATAGTCGATGTGAGCAAAAGAATGAGCAGCATCGACCAGCACTTCGATGCCCCGCTTTCGGGCCTCTGCGGCAATCTCGCGGGCGGGTATGATCTGGCCCATCCAGTTGATGAGGTGAGTGATGTGTACTACTTTGGTGCGTGGGCCAAAGGCTGCTACATAGGTATCTACCAGGGCTTGGCGGTCTTCGGAGGGCAGGGGCAGGTCAATCCATTTGAGCGCTATGCCATCGCGCAGGGCGCGTTGCTTCCAGGCGTTGATCATGTTGGGGTAGTCCTGTTTGCTGAGTACCACTTCATCGCCTGCTTTGAGGCGCAGGCCAAAGATGATGGTTTCTAAGGCTTCCGAGGCATTGCGGTTGATGGCGATCTCTTCGGGCGAGCAACCGGCCAACTCGGCCAGCTTAGTGCGCAGGGGTTCGCGGCCTTGGTCGAGCACATTCCACATATAGTAGCTGGGCGCTTCGTTGCTGAGCCGGTTGTATCGTTCTACGGCTTCCTGCACCACCAGCGGCTGGGGAGATACGCCGCCGTTGTTGAGGTTGAGTACGCTGGGGGATACGGTGTAGGACTGTTGGATGTAGTACCAGAAATCTTCGTCGGTAGCGCAGGCTTCGGCCGACTGGTCGGCTCGCGCTTCTAAGGCGAGCAGCAATTCGCGGCCTTGCGCCGATGTAAAAAAGGCAGGGGCGGCAACAGCCCCGCCGGCGGCGGCAAGTCGGCGAATAAAATTTCTGCGATTGGATGTGTTGGACATGGCGGAGTTTAGTTTAGCCCGCCAATATAATTAAATATAGGGCACATCGGCGGGTTTTGTACACAGAAGCGTGGATAAGTAATCCATATACAAAACCTGTGGAATCGCATCATGCCATGCACCGCTCAAGCCTTATTCCGCCAACGCATATACGCAGCTTCGCGCTATCTGTACCGGCTCAAACTGAATTGTGCCCCCTATTCGACTGGTATCGGGGCCAAAGGTGTCTGTAATGATGCGAGCCTGCCGAACTACGCCCTCGCCCTTATACCAGCGGTAGCCGCGCGCGCCTATATTGGGGCCGCTTACGAGTCCGCTTGCTTGCACCAACTCCAGTTGGCAGTTGCGCGTTGCAGCCGCTATGGGCAATACCCGATAATAATGTCCCCTGATGGTGGTTTGATCGTTGGCCCGCTCCCAGAAGGTAATTTCGCCCCTCACTACAAGCGCGCTATCCCTCAGTTCCAGCTCAAAGACGCAGCGCCAATCGCCCAGCCCATAGGTGTCGTCGTCGCCCCGCAGGAGATCGGTGGCCCATATTTCTGCATCTGGAAGCTCCACCAACATTACAGTGGGGCCTGGTTGCGCCCAAGCCGACGAGCTTGCCGCTATTGCTGACAGCCACAAGAGGTTAAAAAGCAGTGAACGAATCATGGTGGCGAGGTTTTGAGCTGCCGGAGCAGATTTGCGCCCTCTGAGCCAAGATTGATAAATCTTAGCATAGAGGAACTTAAAAACGCTTTATTTGATGATATACGTGCCGGGTGGGGAAAAAGATTTGGGATATGATGGTGAAACTACAATCGGCTGTGGGAGATTAGCGGATCGGGCAGAGCCAAGGATGCCGGAATTTGTATGCCAATAATTGTTTTATTTGTATTTTTTTTAAAAAAAATCTAAAAAAAACTTGCGCAGCCTCTGATAACTTCTTAGCTTTGTACAAGCAATACGGCAAAAGCGTGTTCTCACTCTTCAGGCGAAAGCCATACTTACTACCGCCATCGCTTTTGTTCTCCATTAGCCCGGATATCCGGGAGAATCATTTTTTGCTGCGCAGCTTTGGCGCCGGCCCATGAGGGTTATTCTTCTTTTGAGATAGCTCCTCTCGCCGGATGCCAGACATAGCCCCGCTTCCGCCACAGGTAGCCGGCGCACTTGGGAAGCCACTTTCGGGCCTTGTGCCCTTGGGAGTGGGAGCCGGAGGTATGCGC
>CAYOTJ010000486.1:0-3352 GCA_964406855.1 uncultured Saprospiraceae bacterium | reverse complement strand
CCGAAAAAATAGCGGCGTCCATTTTTCACTCATCCTGACTTGGAGAACTATAACACACAGCTTTTAAGCCCAGCAGACCGCACTCAGTTGGCCGCGGGCCCCCATCGGCCGGCGTAACCGATGCGGCCGAATCATACTGTACCAAAACCTTAGCCGTTATATGCCCTAAAAGCCATGACAGAAAGGGAAAAAATGCTGGCGGGCGAGTACTATAATTCGCGAGACCCCGAGTTGCTTGAGCGCTATTACCGATCGCGCGCCTACATGCAGGCTTACAACGCCTTGCCTGCCGCCGATGCCGACAGCCGCGCCCGGATATTGGCCGAGTGGCTGGCATATAAAGGCGAGGGCGTATGGATTGAGGCGCCGTTTTATTGCGACTACGGCGATAACATCTCCATCGGGGAAAACACCTTTGTGAACCTCAATTGCATTTTCCTCGACGATAATCAGATCTCCATTGGGCGCAATGTGCTCATAGGGCCCAATGTTCAGATTTATACGGCTCTCCATCCTTTAAGCGCGGCCGACCGCATCGTGACCGACCAAGCCGGAGGGCAGCGCTACCTCACTCGGGCGCTACCCGTAAGTATAGGCGACAACGCCTGGATTGGCGGAGGCGCTATCTTACTGCCCGGCGTCAGGATTGGCGATAATGCCGTTATTGGCGCCGGCGCCGTAGTAACCAAAGACATCCCGGATCATGCCTTAGCCTTAGGCAATCCTTGTCGTGTAATACAGCAGTAGCGCATACGCGCAGCGCCGGCATGGGCCCCGGGGCAGCGGTGGAAGCGGTATGGCCCCCGCCCGTCGCCTGTTCAGCCGGGTAAAACCTCAAGGGGGGGCCATAAGAGCGGACGACGCGGTGGCGGGCCGGCCCTGGCATTTGGCCCATTTGTGCCCCGCTCAAGGGCCGGCCCGACAGCCCCCAAAAAAAGAAAACCGCTACTTTAAGACATTTTTAACGCCTTGAGGCCTTACCTCCGGAAGTTTTTGGCTGTTTTAAGTGATATGGCGCATTGCGCTATTGGCTGGTATTCATTTACATTCGCATCATAATCCGTACGCCATGACACGCAAAACACAAATACTTGCCCTGCTGGCGGCCGCTATACTGCTGCTGACGGCGCGGCCTGTGGAGGCCCAATACTTTGGGCGCAATAAGCCCAACTATGAGCGCTTCGACTTTGAGGTGCTGCGCTCGCCAAACTTTACGCTGTACCACTATCTGACCAATCAGACGGCGGCGCAGCAGTTTCTGGGGCAGGCCGAGGAGTGGTACGCCTTGCACCAGCATGTGCTGCGCGACACCATTGCGGGCGCCAACCCCGTGGTGCTGTATGCCAATCACGCCGACTTTCAGCAGACGAACACCATCAGCGGCTCGATAGGCGTGGGTACGGGCGGCGTGACGGAGGCTTTCAAAAACCGGGTGGTGATGCCCATGGGCATGAGCAACCAGCAAACGCACCATGTGCTGGGGCACGAGCTGGTGCATGCTTTTCAGTACAACATGATTCTGAACGGCGACTCGACGAGCCTGCGCAACTTAGGCAACCTGCCGCTGTGGATGGTAGAAGGGCTGGCGGAGTACCTGTCGATAGGCGGTACCGACCCGCATACGGCGATGTGGATGCGCGACGCCGTGCTGAACGACGATGTGCCTACGCTGCGGCAACTGAATAACCCCAAGTATTTTCCATATCGCTACGGGCAGGTGTTCTGGGCTTTTGTAACGGGTTTGGCCGGCGACGACGTCATTGTGCCGCTGTTTGAAAACACGGCCAAATACGGCTTTGACATCGCCTGCCAGTTGACGCTAAAAATGAGCTCCGAGAACCTGTCGGAGTTATGGGTGAGCGCGCTTAAGAACTATTACACGCCTTACTTAGGCGACAAAAAAGAGCGCCGTGTGGGCAAGGAAATTGCGGGCGGCAACGGGTTGAACATCTCGCCGGAGATCAGTCCCGACGGGCGCTACCTCATTTATCTGTCGCAGCGAGATGTATTCAGTCTTGATTTATTTCTGGCGGAGGCGCGCACGGGCGAGGTCGTCCGCAAGGTAGCCGGCACAGTGCGGGATGGCCATATTGACGATTTTAATTACATAGAATCGTCGGGGACCTGGAACCCTCGCGGCACGCAGTTTGCCTTTGTGGGGGTAGCTAAAGGCGAAAACATACTGATCATCAAGGAGACGGAGTCGGGCAAGAGCGTGCAGGAGACGCCGCTGCCCGGCGTGCCGTCCTTCAGCAATCCGGCCTGGTCGCCGGACGGCCGAAGCATAGTAGTGGTAGGCTTAGTAGACGGGCAGGTAGACCTTTTTGAATACGAGCTCAAATCGGGGAAGGTGAATCGCCTGACGAACGACGCCTATGCCGAGCTGCACCCGAGCTGGTCGGCCGACGGCGCCCGGTTGTACTTTAGTACCGACCAACTTAGCCTCAACAGCGGCCGCAAGACG
The DNA here is from genome assembly GCA_964406855.1 of uncultured Saprospiraceae bacterium. Lineage (GTDB taxonomy): Bacteria > Bacteroidota > Bacteroidia > Chitinophagales > Saprospiraceae > JAUMBM01. The sequence goes on along the minus strand of CAYOTJ010000486.1, from coordinate 888 downwards.
GCGGGTAAGCTAACCCACAATTTAGCCTTTATGAACCCCACTACGGGCGAGCAGGTGATGATCGATGTATTTCCGGGCGCCGACAATCTGAATCCGCGCGAAGATGCCAAGGGCAATATCCTGTTTGTATCTGACCGCGACGGCTTCCGAAACCTGTATCGTTATGTGCCGGGGGTAGATTCGGTGTATCAGCTCACCGACCTGTTGACGGGCGTGAGCGGCATCACGCACTTTGCGCCGGCATTCAGCGTAGACCGCAATCGCAATCGGGTGGTATATACTTACTTTAGCCAGCAGGGCTATCGGCTGTATCAGGCCGACGACGACGACTGGCTAAACCGGCCTGTGCGCGCCGACTCGGTGGATATGCGGGCTGCGGAGTTGCCGCGCGTAAACCCTCGGGCGCCTATGGTGGTCGACCGGCAGTTGGCCGACATGTCGCATACCGGCCTTGAGACGCTGGCTTTTACCAGCGACAAATATCGCCCTAAGTTCCAGCTCGACTATGTGGGCGGGGGCGGAGGCGTTGCCGTGGGCAACAACAATGTTTTTGGCACGACCAATGGTTTAGTGGGGGGCGTAGACCTACTGTTCAGCGATATTTTGGGCAATAATCAGTTTATGACCAGCTTAGCGCTGAATGGGGAGATCACTGATTTTGGAGGTTCGTTGGCCTACATCAACCGGAAGAATCGGGTATCCTGGGGAGCGTCTTTTTCGCATTTCCCTTTCCGCAGTTTGTCGGGGCTGGAGTTTGAGCCCAACGATACCGTATCGCTGGGCAATGGGCAGCAGGCCCTTTTCGACCGGAGCTCTTATTTTTTGAATCGGTTGTTCCAGGATCAGTTTGGCGTTTTTGCCCAGTACCCCTTCAGTACCACTTTCCGC
>CAYOTJ010000485.1:1196-3360 GCA_964406855.1 uncultured Saprospiraceae bacterium | reverse complement strand
TTCCAGCGCAGCATCTTCTCGCGCAGGTCTTTTTCCAGCAGGTACTCCATGCCCATGCGCTCAAAGCGCTGCTTCTCCACGGCGGCGGCCAGCTCCGGGTCGGCGGCCATCAACTGCTCAAAAGCCCGCGCCTCATCTTCCGGCAGCTCGCCCAGCAGGTAATCCTCTATCCTGTAAAACAACTTTTCCTGTTCGTCCATGGCGGTACTATTTGATCAAGTCCTCCCATTCCGGGTTGTCGCCTAAGAAGCGCAACGCCCGCTGCCGGCATCGGTACACCTCCTTTTTGGCCATCTCGGCGCTGCTCAGCCCCATATCGGCGGCAATTTCGGCCATACTATAGCTTAGCTTATACAGTTTTAGCATTTTTTGGCAGCGCTCGCTCATTTGGGCCAGCATTTTATCGAGGTATACTCGCTGCTCAGCCGCTATGGTCAGCTCCTCAACGCTGGGTAGGGCTTCGTCGTGGTGGAGCGCCGTAATTTCCTCCTCCGGGCGCCGCTTTTGCAACATCTTCCACCAGCGGCGCTTAGCAATGGCCAGAAAATAGGTTTTTAGCCCGCTCTTGCCCTCAAACTGCCCCAGGCGGATGTTCCGGTCAAAGTATACGATGGTTTCCATAAAAACATCTTCTCCGTCCTGCTCATTGCCGCCGTACTGCTGCACCCATGCGATGGTAGCCGCCCGCCAGTTGCTGCTGCTGAAAATATAGCGCAGCGCAGCATCGCGGCTGCTCTCCCCTCCGGTAATTCCCCGCATCAGCGCCTCGTCGTCCATCCCGCCCGGCATCATAGTTTGGTTCTGTTATGCAAAGCAACGGTACCCATCCTAAGGTTACTTTTGGCAAAAATAGGAAAAAATACGCGTATATTGAGGTCAAATAGACGTCATGGAAAACCTCAGCCAACCACCAGCGCCAAACGAAAAAAATGAAAGCGGGGAGCTATTAAGATTTTGGGGCCCCATCCTCATACTGTCCTTGACTGTTGTGCTGCTGACGCCGCGGCAGCACACCGGTAAGATGGCCATTATCGCCTTAGCAGGGGCGGCGTTATTTGGATGGCTCATAATGAATCTGCGCCTCCTGAGCGTCGAGAGGGGCTCTTCCGTCGCCAAGCTATTGGCAGGTTTGGCCATAGCCATGCCCATCATCTCTATGGGCGGCTGCATTCGGTATAGCTTTTTAAATGAGACCTCCTCCTACAAGTTCATACTGTTCAACGGCGCTGAGCAGCCCGTAAATATCGTTTTTGACGGCCATACCCTGCATCTGAAAAGCCGTCAGGCAATCGAGCGCGAACTCTTCTCCGACAGATTAACCCTTACCGATCCTATGACGAGTGAAAGAACGGAAATGACCTTTCCCAAAGGACTGAACATCATCGCCTACGGCAAACACTATGGTCTCACAATAAAAGAATTAGCCTATAAACGCCTTTCATTCAGCGATAGGAACAACAGTGAGGTACTCCCCGATAGCCGAATCGTCCGCGATGGAATCTTCTCCATGAGCGGGGATTTTTTCATTTATATGCCGGGGGAGAAAGTGCCCAAGACAATCAGCCGCCCCAAAAATTCCACCACCCGCTATCTGTCGCTCTCTGTAGCCCCACAATGAACCTATAAACTATATTGTACAGGTTAGTTCCAATAAAACTGCCCCAAAACTCAGCGACCTTCAACCGCTAAAAGGTGAGTTTGATTTTAAAAGTTTTTTTCTAAGCGTGTATCAACGACAAGAATAAAACGCCGTATATTTGTCTATGAGTCAGTGCGCTTCCCTCTCCCACACCGTCAGGTTGGCGCTTATTTCTCTCTCTTAAAACAACCCATTATGAAACCCCACGCGCTATTATCCGGGAAGGCGCTCTTCCTGATGCTCGTTATTCATGTGTAATTTGGCGCCCATGCCCAGCAGGATGCGGGCGGCGCTCAGCCGCTTTGGCAGGTATCGGGCCAGGCGCAGTTGTGGCTGCGCTGGAACGCCATTTCGGGCCTCTCGCCCCGGGTGCAGCCCTTTGCCGGCCAGGCGCAGGCGGCCCTCATCGTGAAGCTGTTGGGCGTTGAAGGCCCCTTCACTGCCGCCTTCTCCGAGGGCAACCTCAGCTACCGGCTGCCCGCTTCTGCCTTTTACGGGTCTAGTCCCAGCTCCAAATGGGGGGAA
>CAYOTJ010000485.1:0-1186 GCA_964406855.1 uncultured Saprospiraceae bacterium | reverse complement strand
CAACTCCACCTCGGCGACCGCTCGCTCAGCTTCTCGCCTTACGCCCTCGATGGCCACAACTTCAAGGGCGCCGGGCTGGAGCTGCGCCCCGGCAAATTTTACTTCGCCGCCATGCAGGGTCGCTTGCAGCGGGCCGCCGCCGCCGATGCGGGCGCCATCCAAAACATCGAGCCCCGATACCGGCGTTGGGGGCAGGGCTTCAAGGCTGCCTACGATAATGGCGACAACCAGTTGGGGCTGGTGCTCTTCCACGCCCGCGACGACGCCGAACAGGCGCCTCCCCCCGACAGCGGCCTGCTGCTGCGCCCCCAGGAAAATTTGGTATTGGAGCTACAAGGCAAAAAGCGCCTCGGCGATCGGCTGGGGCTGGCCTTCGATCTGGCCCATAGCGCCCACACCCGCGACCTCGCGGCGCCGCTCATCTCCGAGGCGGGCCCCGGCTTCAACGGCCGTATGCTGGGCCTGTTTGCGCCCCGACAGTCGACGGGCTACAGCCAGGCCTGGCGGCTGGCCCTCGACTTCAACCCCGGCTGGGCCCGCTTTAGTTTGGCTGCCGAGCGGATAGGCGCCGGCTATCAGTCGTTGGGCCGATTGGCCTTCCTCAACGATACCGAAAACGTTCAGTTGGGCGCCTCCGCCCCCCTGCTGAGCCAAAAGCTGAGCCTGTCGGCTACCGCAGGCCTACAGCGCAACGGCCTACATCGCAACGGCCTAAGGCGCAGCAGCGTTGGCGCCTCGGGGTTGCGGGCCATCGGCAGCCTTAACCTCAGCGCCCGCCTCTCCGATCGCACAGCCGCCACTTTAGCCCTCAGCAACGTCAACTATACCCTCAGGCAGCGCATTGCCACCACGCCCTTTTTGGTAGTCGACTCCATCGTTATTGTACAATCCAATTGGTCGGCTCAGCTCGCCGCCAGCCGACTGTTGGGGCCTCAGCGCGCTGCTACGGCGGCCTTGGCCGTTTCGCTGCAAGGCGCCGCCGCCCTGTCGGAGGCAGGCCCCGAAATGCCCGGCGCACGGCACGCCTTCTACTCGGCCATAGCCAGCTACGCCTGGCGGCCGCCCGACGGCCCCTGGGAAGCCTCCGCAGCCTTGGTAGCCAGCATAGCCGACGCCGGCCTCGGGCGCCCAGCCCTGCTCAACGCCTCGGCTCAGGCACAACGCCAACTGCCCAAGCTGCCCATAA
>CAYOTJ010000484.1:2940-3362 GCA_964406855.1 uncultured Saprospiraceae bacterium | reverse complement strand
CTTTTAACTCCCGCAGATCGAGGTAGCGCGGTTGAAAGAGTATTTGCCCCAAGGTGTCGATAAAGGTGAGCCCCCGGCGTGTAGCTACCCGTGCCATACCCGATTCAAAGGGCCAGGCGAGGCCAAATTCGGGCGAAGTGAGCAACTGCCCGCTCTTGTGCACATAGCCCCACAACTCCTGCTGCTGATAGGGTGCATAACCTTCTGTAAACGACTGCAATTGCTGAAACGACAACGGAATCCGCACTTGACCGCCGGCGTCTATGGCGCCGTACCGGCCTTCCTGTTCCACAATCCAAAGGCTGTCTCCGCCATACCAGAGCTGGTCGTAAGCGGGCGCTACGCGCCACTGCCCGGCAGTGTCGATAAGCCCCCATTTTTCGCGGGCGTCAGCCACAGGAGCCAGCCCAAGGGTAAAATCG
>CAYOTJ010000484.1:2052-2930 GCA_964406855.1 uncultured Saprospiraceae bacterium | reverse complement strand
GCGAAAGGCCTCAGCCGATCGAATTTTGGAGGGATTGCCCACTTGCCCCTGACATCAATCATGCCATAGCGGTCGTCCTGTGAAGCGGTAGCCAACTCGTTATTTACTTCGCCTATCGACTGAAAGCCCAAAGGAGCAGTCAATTTACCCGTTGCGTCTATCAAGCCCCAGTCGTCCCCTTTCCTAACCCTTGTATACCCTTCCCGGAAGTCGCCGGCTTCCTCCCAGCGGGCCGGAATGACCCACTGCCCTTGCCGGTTGATAAAACCCATGCTGTCTTGAAATGTAAGTACGCGGGCCAGTCCCTCCTGAAAAGGCCATGCGCCTTTATATTGAAGGGAAATAACGGCTTTGCCCCTCCGGTCGATGAAGCCCCAACTGCCATCAATGCGCACTGCCGCCAATCCTTCGCTAAAAGGGCGATTTTCGTCAAATTGATCGGCAATGACCAACTGACCTTCTTTGTTGGCATAACCCCATTTATAGGTCGATTCGTCATAGTCGACTCCTTCGGGTGTTTTTCCGGGCTGGTGAATGTCCGTCGGCGGAGCATCTTCCCGGCAGCCGGCCAGCAAGAGCAGAATCATGACTGGCAGCATCCGTATAGTACAGGTCATGAGCAGTGTTTTTGGGAATGATTACCTGAGGCTATACTTCAAAATCGACACCCCGGCGCAGGAGATCCTGATAGCGTTCGCGCACCAATTGCTCGTATTTTTCCTTATCGAAAGCGTATAGCGTAGCCGGCCGATGGGCCACTCCTTCCTGTTTGCCCACCTCCCTGAGTACGCCCATGCGCAGGATACGGGTGCGAAAATTGCGCTTGTTGAGCTCATCAACGCCGAGGATGGTCTCATAAAGCGCTTGCAACTGGGAGA
>CAYOTJ010000484.1:0-2042 GCA_964406855.1 uncultured Saprospiraceae bacterium | reverse complement strand
CTTTGGCCCGGAGTCGTTCTATGGCTACCGTCAGAATGCGATGGTGGTCGAAGGCCAGCGGCGGCAGCGCATCGAGTGGAAACCAGTCGGCCACATGGGCGTCGCTTCCCGCGCTAACCGGGTGTTCGGCCAAATTGACGAGGGCGTAATAAGATACGCTGATGACCCTGCCGCGGGGGTCGCGGCCCGGCGCGCCAAAAGTAAACAACTGCTCAATGAATACATCTCTGACGCCCGTTTCCTCTTCCAGCTCGCGCAGGGCTGCTATTTCCAGGTCTTCTTCCATTTCAACAAAGCCGCCGGGCAAGGCCCAATAGCCCTGAAACGGGTCCTGGGCGCGCTGTACCAAAAGCACTTTCAGCTGGCTGCCGGAATCGAGGCCAAAGATAATACAATCGACCGTTACAGCCGGCCGGGGGTATTCGTAGGTATACATGCGTTACATTTTCTTGCGCAACCGATGTTGCAGGTATTATTGTGTCAGTTGTTGCCTTAGTTCGTATAGCCGGCTTTCCAAGCCAGAGCGGAAAACAGCCCAGTCGACCTGCGCCCAGCGCTCCCGCTCCTGCCGGCAATAAGCGCGGGCCTCGTTTAAGGATGGAAAGTTATAAACTAATTCGCCATTTTTGATAATGGGTTGCAACAGATCGCAAAAACTTTCTGCCGGAGGCAGCTCGCCGGCCGCTCCGGCCCAGTCTGTGAGGCCCGATCCGGATTCAAATCCAGCCAATTGGTCAAAAATGGCGTGACCCCGGGGATGGCCTTGGGCATCGAGGTAGCGACGGGTTTGGAGGATTCCCGGAATGGAGGTTTTTGCCGCCTGCTCTGATTTTTTCACCCGGTAGCTCCAGCCGCCTTCCTGCCTTTCCAGAGCCGCCAGTTTGTATACGCCGCCTAAGGCCGACTGGTTGTGGCCCGTGACTAAGCGTGTGCCTACGCCCCATACGGCTATGGGGGCGCCGGCTGCTTTGAGTTCGGCAATGCGCTGCTCGTCGAGGTCGTCGCTGGCGATGATGCGCACCTCGGGGAAGCCCGCTTCGTCGAGCAGCCGGCGGGCCGCTATGCTCAGCGCAGCCAGATCGCCGCTGTCGAGGCGAATACCTGCCCAGGGCCTTCCCTGAGCGCGCAGCTCTCGGCCTATCTCAATGGCGTTGGCTACACCCTCCAGCGTATCGTAGGTGTCTACCAGAAAAACGCAGTTATTGGGCATGGCGGCGGCATATTCGCGGAAGGCGGCGCGTTCGTCGTCGAAGGTCATTACCCAGGCGTGGGCGTGGGTGCCCCGCACCGGTATGCCATAGTAGCGGCCCGCCCATACGTTGCTGGTGGCATGGCAGCCGCCCAGATAGGCCGACCGGCTGGCCGTAAGCGCGCCGTCGATGCCCTGAGCGCGCCGAAGCCCAAACTCAAACACTTCGTCGGAGCCGGCCGCAGCGGCTACCCGGGCAGCCTTGGTGGCAATGAGGGTCGAAAAATTGATGAGGGTAAGCAACCCCGTTTCTATCAGTTGCGCTTCGGGCAGGGGCGCTTCTATGCGCAGTATGGGCTCGTGGGGCAACACGATCGTGCCTTCGGGAACGGCGTAAACATCGCCTGTAAACCGAAGCCGCTGGAGGTAGTTGAGAAAGCTCTCGCTAAACAGGGGCCGGCCGTCAGACCCCGTCAGAGCGCCTAAATACTGTATATCGTCGACACTAAAGGCCAACCGACGGATAAGGTCGACGGCCAACTCAAGGCCGGCAGCAATGGCATACCGCCCGCCAAAAGGGGCTCGTCGGTAAAACAGATGAAAAACAGCCCGCCGCCCATGAAGCCCCCGCTGCCAATAGCCTGAAGCCATAGTAAGCTGGTAAAGATCGGTGAGCAGCCCAAAGTCGGGGCGGTAAATACGCGAAAGGTGGGTCTGTGGAGCCATAAAAACGACTTAGTTTAATTTTGAAACTAAGGTACATGCATCTTGCTCACTTTTCCAAATTTTGGGTCATTTTTTTCTGACAACCGCTATTTCTTCAGCTTTTGGCCCGCGTGAGGGGGTGCAGCGG
>CAYOTJ010000483.1:2468-3369 GCA_964406855.1 uncultured Saprospiraceae bacterium | reverse complement strand
TCCGCCGTCGCTACGCTAGTCGGCTTAATCTTCGTGCCTCAGCCGGGTAAAAACTGCACCCCCTGGTCCGAGGGGCACTGGCTTAATGAGAAGTCTTATCGCGCCCATTTGCGGGTCGCTACCATGGCATGAGGGTAGTCGGCGCCGAGTTTAACGTGGAGAGTTTCCTGCTCCTTGAAGCTGAGCTGGTCGGGTTGGTGTACCTTTTCGGGAGGCAGATTATTGAGCTCTGGCAGCCAGTGTTTGACGTATTCGCCCTGGGGGTCGTATCGTTTGGCTTGCACGAGAATGTTGAAGTAGCGGTCTTCGCGAGGGTCGCTGCCAACGCCGGCAACGTAATTCCAGTTGCCCCAATTACTACATACATCGTAATCAATGAGTACCGACTCAAAGTACTCGGCGCCCATTTGCCAGTTGATTCGCAGGTCTTTGGCCAAAAAACTGGCTACGTTTTGGCGGCCGCGGTTGCTCATAAAGCCTGTGGCAGCCAACTCGCGCATGTTCGCATCAATGAAGGGGACGCCGGTAGCCCCTTCGGCCCATTGGTTAAAGAGGCGCCAGTCGTCGCGCCACTTGGGATCGGCATCTTCGCGGGCGCCGCCTTTATAGAAAATTTTATTGCCATGTTTTTTACCCATCAAGCGGAAGAAGTCGCGCCAGAGCAGCTCAAAAAACAGCCAATAGGTGCTGTCATTGCCGCCGCGCTCGCTTTCATAGCGCTTAATCTCATGATAGATGAGTTTGGGCGACAGACAGCCTTGGGCCAGCCAGGGCGAAAACTTGGAAGAGTAGTCGGCGCCTATAAGTCCATTTCGGGTTTCTTTATAGGTTTTGATGGCGTTGGTATCCCAAAGGTAATGGCGCAGCCTGCGTAGGGCTTCTGTTTCGCCTCCGCGGAAAG
>CAYOTJ010000483.1:0-2458 GCA_964406855.1 uncultured Saprospiraceae bacterium | reverse complement strand
GAAAGGCAGCACGCTGCGAGGGTCGGGCTCGATGGGCTCATGGCCAAAATCGGCCAAACATGGCAGCTCGCCGGGTGCGGCTACCACACTGGCGCCCGGCACACGAGCAGGGGAGGGTAGGGGCTGGCGCACAGGCACGAAGCGCTCCACCTCCTTGCGAAACTGAGTAAAAACATCGGGGGTATGGGCTACAGGGAAAGGTAGGTCGGCGGTGTAGTACAGCATCTTTCCCCGAAAGTAGCGCATCTCTAAGCCAATGGCCCAAAGGTTTTTTTCCATCGCATTTTGCACAGCAACTTCTTCCTGTATGGGATCGCGATTGCAGAATACCCAGGAGGCGCCCGTTTCGCGGGCAAGAGCAGGCACTACATCTTCGGGCAGGCCCGTTCGAACCACCAGATCGGGGCCCAAAGCGCGCAACGAATGCCGGAGATCGGCAATGCTGTCGATGATGAATTGCGCCCGGTAGGCGCCCGTTTTGGGAAAGCCATACCAACGAGTTTTGCCCCGGAAGAGACGATCGTCAAAGACATAGACGGGAATGATTTCATCTGCCTGTCGGAGGGCCTCTGTAAGGGCTTCGTTGTCGTGGAGCCGCAAATCCTGCCGGAACCAGACGATAACTCTTCGTTTCGCCATGAGTTGTAATATATTAAGCGTAAACGCGATAATTTTTTCAAAAACTATTGAAAGGACAACAATCCCAATCTCCCAAGGTTGCAAAAAAAGGAGGCATTTTACAAGGGATTGCAATAAGGATTTGCAACTTAAAAGGGAGAGCACGCGTTAGGCCTTGCATGAACTGGGAACAAGTACAAAAAGAAGCGCAGGTGCGCACATCGCGCAGCGGCGGGCCGGGTGGGCAACATGTCAACAAGGTGGAGACCCGGGTAGAGCTCGTCTTTTACCCGGAAGCCTCGCTGGCCTTTACTACCCAGGAAAAAACAGCATTGATGGCTTTCCTGGAAGGCAAGCTTACTGCGGATGGAGCCTTGTTGACCGCCAGCCAGGAGTCGCGCTCGCAGGCCCGAAACCGCGAATTGGCATGGGAAAAGCTGGAGCGCCTGCTGCGCGAGGGCATACAGCCGCCTAAACCGCCGCGTCAGGCCGGGGCTTTTGCGCCAAGCCCCCAGACGAGGAAAGCCGTAAAGTCGAAATTGTCGGAAAAAAAAGCATCGCGACGACCGCCAGACTTATCTTCCTTCGAAGAGGATTAATTTTTTAAGGCCGCTAAAATGCCCAGCTTTTCCGATATTCGCACCGCATTGCGCATTCAGGAAAGTTATGCCCGATTCATTATCACATCAATTCATTGCCATCGAGGGCAATATCGGCGCCGGAAAGACAACCCTTTCCCGGAAGCTGGCGGCTGATTTTAATGCGAGGCTCATTCTGGAGCAATTTTCAGATAACCCCTTTTTGCCCTTTTTTTATGAAAATCCCGAGCGTTATGCCTTTACTGTGGAGCTTTTCTTTATGACGGAGCGCCACAAACAGCTTCAGGAAGAACTGGCCCAGACTCAGTTGTTCAATCAGCAGGTAGTAGCCGACTACTTTTTTCTCAAAACGCTGCTCTTTGCGCACAACAACCTCAAAGACGATGAGTATCGATTGTTTCAGCGGTTATTCCATATCCTGAACGCCAATTTTCCCAAGCCCGACCTGCTGGTATATCTACATCGCCCGATCGATGCGCTGGCGGCCAACATCCGCAAGAGAGGCCGGGAGTTTGAGCAAAAAATAGACACCAGTTATCTGGAGCAGATACAGCAGGCCTATTTTGATTTTTTTAAAACCAGCAACGACCTGGCAGTGCTTATCCTTGATGTCAGCCAAATCGATTTTGTGAGCAGATCCGCTGATTATGATGCTATTGTAGAGGTTCTTCGCCAACCTTACTCGCCGGGTATACACCGGCTAAGGCTTTATTGACCTGTTCTTGCGGCTAACCTCCTTCCACCCTGGGAACGGTAAAAAAGAAAGTGGCTCCTTGATCCGGGACGGATTCAAACCAAATTTTTCCACCGTTTTTTTCTACGATCTTTTTGCAAATGGCTAAGCCGATACCCGTACCTGCATAGACGTCTCGGGTATGCAGGCGTTGGAAGATTTCAAATACTTTATCCTGGTATTCGGCTTCTATGCCAATGCCATTGTCTTTGACGTAAAAGCGCCAGTAGCCGATTACCGGAGCAGCGCCAATGGAGAGTATGGGCGTTTGGCCCGGAGGTTGGTATTTGAGCCCGTTGGTGACGAGATTTTGGAAAACCTGTTTGGCATTGGTGCGACTATACAGGATGGCCGGCAAGTCCGGGCTGACGTCTATGCGGGCCTTTTTTGCTTTAATATCAGCCTGGAGGTCGCGCAGAACTTCCTGTACCAATTCGCAGGTATCAACCGGCTCTTTGGCTTCATCCAACAGATCAATTCTCGACATGGCCAGCAAGTCGTTAATGAT
>CAYOTJ010000482.1:0-3370 GCA_964406855.1 uncultured Saprospiraceae bacterium | reverse complement strand
AAGCGCTCGCGGCAACTTCAGCCTGTCCATCTCTTGCTCGGGCAGCGCAGGCGTAGCCAACGACGCTTGTGCAAGCGCCATCTCTATGGGCTGCAACAGCACGGTTACGGGCAGCACCACAGGCGCTACTTCCGACGCTGTCGCTACTTGTACGACTACCCTGAACACCGCCCCCGGCGTATGGTACAGCTTTGTGGGCAATGGCGGTTCGGTAACGGTTTCGACCTGCAACCCCGGCACCGACTTCGACACCAGGCTCGGCGTATTCAGCGGTAGCTGTGCCGCGCTTACCTGCGTTGCCGGCAACGACGATACTACGGCTCCTGAATGCGTACTGCCGGCTACGGGCTTCAACCGCAAATCGCGCGTGACCTTCCAGTCGACGGCGGGCACTACTTACTATGTACTGGTAACGGGCTTCGGCACGGCTGCCGGCAACTTCGAACTTTCCGTAACTTGCGCTACGGCTCCGCCGCCAACTAACTTTAACGACTGTGCCGGCGCCATCACGCTCACGCCGGGTGCTACCTGCTCGCCCACCAGCGGCTCCAATGTAGGCGCTACCCAATCGGTAGCTCCGATCGCTTGCGACGGCTTTACGTCCATCTCGGCACTCGACGTTTGGTATAAGTTTACGGCTACTCAGGCTACCCATGCCGTTATCGTCAACGGCGGCACTACCTTTGACGCCGTTGTTGACGTGCGTAGCGGCGCTTGCGACGGCACGACCATCGGTTGCTCCGACGACCAGATTCTGAGCGGCGCTTCTGAAGTAGTTCTGCTGAACACCCTCACGGCCGGCCAGACTTACCTCATTCGCATCTACGGCTGGTTTGGCGCAACGGGCAACTTCACGGTTTGTGTAACCAACGGCGTTACGACCCTGTCTGAACTCACCGACGGCGTAGCCGCCGGCAACGACGTACTGGGCGCCATCACCAATGAAGTAGTGGTGGGCAATGTTTATCCCAACCCCGTTCAGACGGAGCTGGCCTACATCAATATCGCTACCCCGCAAGACGAAACGGCTATCATCCAGATCGTAGATCAAATGGGCCGCATCGTTCGCTCGATGAACACGCCGCTGGTTCAGGGCGCCAACAAGGTTGACCTCAACCTCGACGGCCTCGCTACCGGCGCTTACTTTGCCGCCATCAATATCGGTGGCGAGATGTTCCGCAAGATGGTTGTCATCAACCGGTAATCTTATCCCTGGTTTTTTGAAAACAGCACAACGGCGCCTCCCGAAAGGGGGGCGCCGTTTGTCGTTTTAGGAATGTTTTAGCGAATTTTCGCAAAAAATATCGCCCAATACTTGCGCCATCTCATTTTGTCTTGTATTTTTGTAGCGAAAATTCGCTAATTTAGAACCGGTAAAAGTAAAGTATATGTCGGCAACAGCAGCAATCGATCAACAAGTACTGCGCGGCGGCGAGTTCATCATCCGCGACTCCCAGCCCGCAGATACCTTCATCCCCGAGGAATTTAACGAAGAACAGCGCATGATCCGGGATACCCTGCGCGATTTTCTGGAGGTAGAGATCTACCCCAACCGGGATAAGATCGAACATCAGGAAGACAACATCTCCGTCAAGCTGCTGGAAAAAATAGCGGAGTTGGGTTTCTTGGGCACCCACATGCCCGAAGCCTATGGCGGCATGGCCCTCGATACCAATACCAACACCATGATTGCCGATGCCCTCGGGCCTTCGGCAGCTTTCACGGTATCTTTTGCGGCTCATACGGGCATTGGTATGTTGCCCATCCTTTATTTTGGTACCGAGGCTCAGAAGCAGGCCTATCTGCCCCGCCTCATCAGCGGCGAGCTCAAGGCGGCCTACTGCCTCACCGAGCCGGGCAGCGGTTCCGATGCTTTAGCGGCCAAAACCCGGGCCGACCTCAGCGCCGACGGCTCGCACTATGTGCTCAATGGCCAGAAAATGTGGATCACCAATGCCGGCTTTGCCGATATTTTCATCGTCTTTGCCAAGATCGACGGCCAGCACTTTACCGGCTTCATCGTACCCCGCCATCTGGAAGGGCTCACGCTGGGCGCCGAAGAGCATAAATTGGGCATCAAAGGTTCGTCTACCCGACAGGTATTCTTCGAAAATGTAAAAGTACCCGCCGAGAACGTACTGGGAGAAATCGGCAAAGGCCATCTCATTGCCTTCAATGCCCTCAATACGGGCCGCTTCAAGCTCTGCGCCCTGTCGCTGGGCGGCGCCAAAGGCAGTATCACCACCGCCGTGCGCTACGCCAATGAGCGCATCCAGTTTGGCAAGCCCATCTCCAGCTTTGGCGCTATCCGCTACAAGCTGGCCGAGCAAACCATCCGCCTCTTCGCCGGCGAAAGCGCCCTGTACCGTACCTCCAACCTCATGCAGCTCAAAGAGCAGGCCCTCGAAGCCGAAGGCGTCGACTTTGGCCAGGCCAAGCTCGAAGCTGCTGAAGAATACGCCATCGAGTGCGCCATGCTCAAGGTCATTGGCTCGGAATACCTCGACTACATCGTTGATGAAACCCTCCAGATCCACGGCGGCATGGGCTATTCCGAAGAAGGCACCCCCGCCCGCGCCTACCGCGACAGCCGCATCAACCGCATCTACGAAGGCACCAACGAGATCAACCGCCTGCTGTCGGTAGACATGCTCCTGCGCCGCGCCATGAAGGGCGCCCTCGACATTGTAGGCCCCGCCTGGGCTGTACAAAAAGAGTTGGCCTCCATGCCGTCTATGGCCGGCGCCGGCAATGAGCCCTACGCCGCCGAAATCAGCGCCGTAGCCGACTTCAAAAAGGTGCTGCTCATGGTGGCTGGCGCCGCCGCCAAGCAACAGCTCGACGGCAAACTCAACATGAAAGAAGAGCAGGAAATCATTACGAATATCTCCAACATGATGATGGATACCTTCGTAGCCGAAAGCCTGCTGCTGCGCGTGCAAAAATTAGCCGGCATCGACAAGGCGCACCCACAGGACGTATACGACGCCATCCTCAGGGTATTCCTCACCGACGCCACCGCCCGCGTAGCTAAGGAAGCCTCCGACGCCGTCGCCTCCTTCGCCGAAGGCGATCTGCTGCGCACCTTCCTCATGGGCATCAAGCGCTTTACCAAGTACCCCCACGCCAACGTCAAGGAACTCCGCCGCCATATCGCCGACGTGCTGGTGGAAGCCAACGAATACTGCTTCTAATCGTTAGATATTAAGTTTTTCAATGCTGGCATTACCCGCATGGCTTAGCTGTGCGGGTTTTTTTTCTTTTGGGGCCACCGCCGCGCCGCCCGTATAGCCGCCCACTCCAGAGAGCGCAAAACACGGGCGGCGCGGCGGCCGGGCTATCCAGTCGCAGGAGCTCCTTGCTATCCCTT
>CAYOTJ010000481.1:0-3391 GCA_964406855.1 uncultured Saprospiraceae bacterium | reverse complement strand
GGATTTTTTGCTTGAGGGCTTCGGTGACGTCCTGGGCGAGGGTAGGGGGGGCGTTGACGGCGTTGCTAAGGAGCTGTTCGACGTAGAAGGTGTTGACGTCGGGGGCGATGCTGATGCCGCTGAGGGTGTAGCAGCCCGAGCTGAATCGGGCGAAGAGTAGTAGGAGGAAGAATGCCAGGATGCCGTTTCTCATGTTTGGCTGGTTTGATGAGGCAAGCCGGAAGACGGCGGCGCGCGCCGCCTCCCGGCCTGTATGAGCTATGCCACTACCGGCGCGCCGATGTAGACTTTTACTTCGGGAGCCAGCTTCACTTTGATTTTTACGATGAGGGGGTCTTTGAGGCTGGCGTAGATGCGGCGGTGAAAGGCGTAGGTAGTTTTGATAACCGTGAAAACCATTGTAAGGGCGGTGCTGCGGGCGTTTTCATCGAGGATTTCCTGAATGCGTTCGCGGCTGAAGTTGTTGTGGCTGCCTACGAGGTCGACTTCGAGGGTAGGGTTGATGGACAGGCCTAAGGAAAAGCTTTGGATTTCGAGGCCGTAGACTTCCAATTTGGGGAAAATCTGCAACCAGTCTTCGATGAGTTGGAAGGACTTTTCCTTGGCGCTGTCGCCGAGGTTGGCAGATTGATCCTTGATGGCGTCGGCGGCTTCCTGCAGGGCCTTTTTGAGCATGTCTATCATGTCCGGGGGCGTTTGGAGGATGAATTTATCTGAATTTGATCTCGCCGTTGAAGTTGGCGTTGCCGTCTAGTACATCCATGAGGCCATTGGTGACGGTGACGGTGGAGCCATTAATTTCGGCGCCCTCAATGTCGGTTTTGCGCACCCGGCCGGGGAGGTGGTAGATGGTTTTCATCTTGGCGTCGGCAAACATCATGCGAGCCATAGAGAGGGTTTCTTCGTCCATGGCGTCGGAGGGTTTGCCGGTGGAGGTTACCTTGCGGCTGAACACCTTGCCATTGACAAAAAACTCGCTGGTGACGGGCGACATACCCGCAGCGGCCATGCCCATGCCGCCATCGGTTTGCATTTTGGCATAGATGTCGTTGAACTGGTTGATTTCAGACACCTTGTTGAAGGGGAAGTTGATGGTGATGATGCCCTTAGACTTCGACTGGCTGAGTTGCATGGTGAGGGTCATGCGGCCAAACAGCTCGCGCTCCTGAGCGCTGAGGCTGGCCGGAGCGGCCTGGATTTCGCTGAAGTTGATGACGGAGTCGATTTCCAATTCTTCTGTACCCATTTGCTCGCTCATGCTTTGGGCCATGATTTGGCCCATCATGGGGTCGGAGAATATTTCGCTCATATCAATGGTATAGACGTATTTGCCGGAGCCGTCGCGATTGAGGTAGATTTCTTCTACCATATCAAAACAACTGGTGAGCATAAGGCTCAGGGCAGCCGTGAGGAAAAGCAATGACTTTTTCATGATGTTTTATTTGAACGGCAAAGTACAGCGATTATTCCTGCCGATAGACTTTTTATCGACGCTTTTTTTTCCCATCCCGGCAGACGGCGAAAACCAAAGGACGTTTGGCGCGTTTAGAGCTTGTTTGGAACTGCAAAAATAGCTACCATGAACCGACCTGCCACGCTGGGCGAACTCAAAGCCGGCGGCTACCAAGCCCGAAGCCTCAAAGAAGAATTACGGGCCAATTTAGTAACCCGCCTAAAAAATAAAGATCATCTTTTTGACGGTATCATCGGATTTGATGATACGGTTCTGCCTGATATTCAGCGCGCCGTGTTGTCGAGGCACAACATACTGCTGTTGGGGTTGCGCGGTCAGGCCAAGACGCGCATCGCCCGGTTGCTGGTTCATTTGCTGGATGAGTACGTGCCCGTGGTGGCGGGCAGCGAGCTCAACGACGACCCCCTACACCCCATCTCGCGCTATGCCCACGACCTCATTGCCGAGCATGGCGACGCCACGCCCATTACCTGGCTGCACCGCAGCGAGCGCTATGTGGAGAAGTTGGCTACGCCGGATGTGAGCGTGGCCGACCTCATCGGGGATGTAGACCCCATCAAGGCGGCGGCCCTGAAACTGCCCTACAGCGATGAGCGGGTGATCCACTTCGGTTTGGTGCCCCGCTCGCATCGGTCGATTTTTGTCATCAATGAACTGCCTGACCTACAGGCCCGCATTCAGGTGTCGTTGTTCAACATCCTGCAGGAGGGCGATATTCAGATACGGGGCTTCAAATTGCGTCTGCCGCTTGATATCCAGTTTGTATTTACAGCCAACCCCGAAGACTATACCAATCGGGGCAGCATCATTACGCCGCTCAAAGACCGTGTTGAAAGCCAGATACTTACGCACTATCCTAAAACCATCGACATCGCCCGGCGCATTACCCAGCAGGAGGCGCAGTTGGCGCCCGAGCAGCGGGAGGCCGTGGCTGTGCCCGATTTGCTGGCGGTGCTGCTGGAGCGCATTGCTTTCACGGCCCGGGAGAGCGAATTAGTAGACGACAAGAGCGGGGTTTCGGCCCGTCTTACCATAGCCGGTTATGAAAATTTAGTAAGTACTGCCGAGCGCCGCATGTTGCTGAATGGCGAGCGGCTCACCACTGCCCGTGTGACTGACTTTTGGGGGGTAGTGCCCGCCATCACCGGCAAGGTGGAGCTGGTGTATGAAGGCGAGCAGGAAGGGCCTTACTTAGTGGCTATGGCCCTGCTGGGCAAGTCGATCAAAGAGGCATTTCTCGACCACTTCCCTAACCCCGATAAGCTGAAAAAGGGCCGTGAGCGCGATCCTTTTGGGGCCATAAAGGCCTTCTTTTCAGCCGGCCATACCGTCGATTTGCTCAACGACGCCTCCGATGAAGACTATCGCAAGGCGCTCGATGGCGTGCCAGGGCTGCGCAAGTTGGCGGAAGCCTCTGTGGAAGCTTCCGCCGAGGAGCTTTATACCTACATGGAGTTGGCGCTGCACGGCTTGTGCGAGTTTAATGTGCTGAATAAAGAAGTATTAGAGTCGCGCCTTTCCTTCCGCGATCTGTTGGCCAATATGCTGGGGGATGAGTTTGATCTCGATGATGAGGATTAGCGAATAAATATTTGGACTATTTCGGGAAAGTGCATATCATTGTCCGGTTATTTTTTCAATAAAACAATACAAGTATGGAAAAATTAGATTTTGCCCAATTGGACGACATGGCTCTTTCCTGCGAACAGGCTGAAAACTGCATGGGCGGCAATGGAGGAAAGGTTATAACTACCGACCT
The DNA here is from genome assembly GCA_964406855.1 of uncultured Saprospiraceae bacterium. Classification (GTDB taxonomy): domain Bacteria; phylum Bacteroidota; class Bacteroidia; order Chitinophagales; family Saprospiraceae; genus JAUMBM01. The sequence goes on along the minus strand of CAYOTJ010000481.1, from coordinate 158 downwards.
TGAAGGATTTTAAAACCTTTTACGCCCCATGCGCTGCCCGTTCCGCTCGCCGGGGCGGGCAGCGTTGCTATTGCTCAACTCCGTTTTGGGGAATTTAAGCAGCATTTATAGTTCTCCAAGCCAAGATTTGTGCATCTTGACTTGCTCTTTTTCCGTCT
>CAYOTJ010000480.1:1758-3399 GCA_964406855.1 uncultured Saprospiraceae bacterium | reverse complement strand
CTCCGAGGGCATAACCCGCGCCCTGTCCTGAAAATAGTCGCTCGTAAAGCGCCCTTCCGGCGAGGCTATGTACAGATGAAAATTGACGCCCCGGTTGAGCGCGCTCACCACATGCCGGGCGTATTCCGAATGGCTCCGGCGGGTAAAATACTGCGCAAATGAATGCAGGCGAACGCCCAATTCAATTACCTCCTCCTGTGCCGCCTCAATAAAATCTACCTTCTGCCGGATGGGAAGCCTCCCCTCCAGATGCAATTTAACGGTAAGTTTTTCTCCTGCCTCGTCTATGGGTACCACAGCAGGCGCACAGCCGTCAATAGCCACAAAAGACAGCGCCTCAGCATCCCACCTCAGGCACAGTTCCTTGTTGAGTACTTCGTGCAACCCATGCGCCAATCGTTGCAATGTGGCCGCATGAAAGGCATCCAAAGAAAGCCGGCCCGACAATAACTTCCCCAGCTTGGTCAGGGTTGATTCCGCAACGGGGTAACCCACCGCACTTAGCTTCATGGCGATGGTCTTTTGCGCATACAATGTCCGCTTATCCTGCGTCAGCAACAGCCACGCCGATGGTATAAAATCCGGTAGCTGGTGTTCGGGAATGCGATGCTGGGTATCCAGATTCATGGTTTTGCGTTTATACTTTATGGTTCTCCAAAGATAAGGCCTATTACCTATGCTTGAAATGGTTTTTTTGCCCCTCCCCCCAACAATCGCCAAAAGTCTTCATAGGTCTCCTGGCCCAGGTTTATAAATCTTGGCCGGGAGAACCGTATCTTTGCCCAAAGGCCGCCGTCACGTTCAACCACACACAACATGCCATCGTTCGACATCATCATTGTAGGCGCGGGAATAGTAGGCTTAGGCGCCGCCTACCGACTGCTGGAGCAGCGCCCCGACCTCCGCTTAGCTGTACTGGAAAAAGCAGAGGCCGTAGCCGCCCATCAATCGGGCCACAACAGCGGAGTTATCCACTCCGGTATTTACTACAAGCCAGGCTCGCTGCGGGCCGTATTGTGCCGCCGGGGCTACGAGGCTATGGTGCATTTTTGTGAAACCCAGGGCATAACCTACCAGCTTTGCGGCAAGATCATCGTAGCGGTGCGCCCCGAAGAACTCCCCCGCCTGAAGGGCATCTACGAGCGGGGCTTAGCCAATGGCATGAAGGGATTGCGCCAATTGAACACCCCGGCCGAAATACGCGAAATAGAGCCCCACGCCGGCGGCATAGCCGCCATTCATGTGCCCCAGGCCGGCATCGTCAACTACCGGCGGGTAGCCGAAAAATATGCCGAATACATAACCGCCCAAGGCGCCCACCTCCGCTTCAATACCCAGGTGCTCAACATCGCCGACGAGGGTCGGCTGCGCCGAATCATCACCACCCAAGGGGAATACGAGGCCAAATTGGTGATCAGTTGCGGCGGGCTGTACTCCGACAAGCTCAGCCAAATGACCCTGCCCGAGGCCGAGGCCCGCATTCTGCCCTTCCGGGGCGAGTACTACCAACTGCGGCCCGAGGCCGAGCACTTGGTACAAGGCCTCATCTACCCCGTGCCCAACCCCAACTTCCCCTTCCTGGGCGTACACTTCACGCGCTTGGCCGAGGGAGGCGTCGAGGCCGGCCCCAATGCCGTACTC
>CAYOTJ010000480.1:0-1748 GCA_964406855.1 uncultured Saprospiraceae bacterium | reverse complement strand
GATGTACATTGGGGCGAATTAGCCGAGACCCTCGGGTTTCCAGGCTTTCAGATACTGGCGCGGCGCTACTGGCGCGACGGGCTGGCAGAGATGCGGCGCTCCTTCTTCAAAAGCGCTTTTGTAGCGGCCCTAAAGCCCTTGGTGCCGGCCATACGCGCCGAGCACCTCGCGCCCGGCGGCGCAGGGGTACGCGCCATGGCGTGCAGCCCTGCCGGCGACCTCATCGACGACTTTTTGTTCTACCATACGCCCGGCGTCATTCACGTAGCCAACGCGCCCAGCCCGGCGGCTACGGCATCCTTAGCCATCGGAGAAGAAGTAGCCGGTATGGCCCTGAAGCAGTGGGGAGGTTGAGGTAATGGTCTGGGGTATATGTAAATGTGCATCTGGGATGTTTTAGTTGAACTCCCGATACTCCAAGGGGGTCATACCGGTTTTTGACTTGAACAGTCGAATGAAATACTGCGGATACTGAGCAATGATTTTATCAATGGCATCATTTTGGCGGTTCTACCCACTCGCACTCTGGTTTTCGGATGAGGTGTTTGCGCCGTATTCAAGATAGCGGTTGCAACCTCGCTAGGCTTCAAAATTGGGAACGTGCTATTACTTGATTGTAAAATGGTAGTCAGCATTTTTACAAAGTTTTCCCGCATTTTACGATAAGGGTTTCCCGCAATCGGGTCAGGATATTGTGAATTATCTACAAAAGCGGTTTCCACGCCGCCCGGCTTGATCAAGGACACTTTAATGCCAAAGCTACCCAATTCCTGGCGCAAAGCATCGCTGAAACTCTCCAGTGCGTATTTGCTGGCATGGTAAGCACCCGCGCCCGGCGAAGTAAATTCACCGCCAACGGAACCAATATTGATGATAAGCCCGCTTTGTCTGGCTCTCATCTGGGGCAAAACCAGCTGCGTCACCCGAATCAGGCCAAAAACATTTACTTCAAACTGGTATTTAAGCTGATCGGAAGTCAGCTCTTCTACAAACCCATTTTGGCAGTAGCCTGCATTGTTGATCAGAATGTCTACTTGCCGGTAAGCGGCATAGATCTGCTTGAATGCAGCTTGAATGCTTGCCTCATCAGTAACGTCCATTGAAAAAGTTGCGCAACCCAATCTTGTAAGATCTTTCATCTTGTCGGCATTCCTGGCAACGGCGATTACTTGAAAATCATGCTGGGCAAACAACTTCGCCGTTTCTTTTCCGATACCCGAAGACGCCCCGGTGATCAATACGACCTTTTTCATCTTCCTTTAATTTTTATGATTAAATGATGATGCAAAAGTCGCGTAGCAATGGTTAGGCTGGATAATACAAAATCGGGATAGTTGTATAGTTTTCCAAGATGTCGAAACAAGCGCAAATACGCTCAGACTATTCCAGTCGTTTACTTTTTCACGGCATAACCCATATATCCTACTTTCATGTCGTTGCTTTCTTTTAGTTGAAATTTGGCGCACAAGTGCCTTAATCAGGGAAAAAATGTATACTCTCTATCTTTTGGACAAAGGGTATAAGCGGAGCGAAGCAGCGGCTATAGTGGTCATTGACCACTCCTGTTCACTCCCCCACATGACGCAGCAACACCTCTTCGACTACCTCTACGGATACATCCAAGGCCATTGCAATTTGTGCCGTAGGCATGGTGAGTTGTTGGCTCATCCGGAGGATGGTTTCTTCCGTGATGCGTTGGCGTTCGGCTTCTAACTGATGGGCGGCTTCTTCTTGTGCACGCTGGCGCT
>CAYOTJ010000479.1:0-3404 GCA_964406855.1 uncultured Saprospiraceae bacterium | reverse complement strand
ATCTCTACGCCGAACTGCAAACCCTCGGGCAAATGAAGCTCTGTGAACGGCTCGAGAAATACATCTCCGGCTCGCTGGCTGATGTGTTTAACGAGCAGACGAATATCAGGCTGGATAACCGACTCGTTATCTTCGACATCAAGGACTTACCGGAAACACTTAGACAGATCATGATGCTCATTATCTCGAATTTTGTCCAAAACCAGGTGAAAGCAAAGCCGGAAAAGCGGCGTCTCAGGCGTCAGCACCAAGCCCTGCGGCTGGGTGGTGAGGTAGCTGGTAGTGAGAAAACCCGCTCCGGCATTGTAGTTGGCCGGGCTGAAATCAGGCAGGCCCGCCAGCGGCTCCAGATGACTGAACTGCATCACCTCATTGTCCCAGTTGAGCGAAAACTGGAAGCTGCTGATGCCCGCAAAGCGCAGAGCCGTTACGTCTACACAGGCCGTTTCGCCGGGCGCTACAGCCGTACTGGATACTTCTAACCAGGCCTGTGGGTTCGGCTGGTTGCCTATGGTAATCGCCCCGTTATAGGTAGAGCTGGGCAGGGCCTCGCCTAATGAACTGCTCGCTATTGCCGGGATGGGCGCCGAGCCAAAAGCTACCGGATGCACGCCGGGTTCCAAGGGCAGAAAGCACACTTCAAACAAGGTGGCCCCATCGGGCAGGTTATAGCCTGAGACGCCGTTATCAAACCAGATAAACCGCAGCGCCCCATCTACTAAGCTTTCATTCAGCAACCCAAAGTTGTTGGCCTGGGTCGCATTGGGCAGGGTGATGTTTTGTACGCCGGCAAACTGCAATTTGTCGGGCTGCCAGCGCAAGCTGAACTGTATACCCGCAACGCCCGTAAAATCATCGGCCCGCACGGGCATACACACCTGGGCGCCCACCGAGCCGGTTAGCGCCGCCCCATAAAAGCGCACCGGCTCATCGCCGCCGCCCGCCGATTGTATCGACACCTGGCCGGGTGTCAACGTCAGGGGCAATACCTCGCCCTGAAGGCTTACGGCTTCGGGTGGGGTAGGGGTCTGCCCCAGACCTACATTGGCTATGCCTTCTGTGCCTACCACCGTAAAGCATAGCTGAAACAGCACCGCCCCGTCGGGCAGGGTCTCTCCGGAGCCTACGTTGGGCGCTACCCATACCACCGAGGCGCGACCCGTACTCAGCAAGCTGGGTTGCAAATTGAAGGAGGATGGGCTCAGCCCCGGCAGCGTAATGTGGCTGAGGCTGCTGTAGCTGAGCAGTTGGGGGTTCCATTGCAAGCTAAACTGAAATCCATTGAGCTGGTCAAAGTTTTCCACCCGGGCGGTCATACACACCTGGTCGCCATTATTGGCTGCCGTCAAGGCGGGCGTCAGGCTCAGGTGCAACCCCTGGGGTTCAGGCTGGCAATCGACGGCTATGTCGGCAGCCACCCCGCTGCAACCATTGCTGCCCGTTATGGTTACGGCATACACGCCCGATTGGGGCGCCGTTATCGTGCTCAGCAGCTCGGCTACCGTTGTAGCTCCCGTGCTCCACTGGAAGGTGTAAGGCGGCGCTATGTTATTCCACACCAAGGCCGAAAGCTCGGCAGAGCCGTCTTGCCCGCAGTTGTAGCTAACGCCTATGATTACTTCGCTTTCAGCCGGCACTTCGTAAGTATAAGCGGCCCAGCAGCCGTTGGCCGGGTCGGTCACCGTCACCGTATACGATCCCGGCGCTAAGTTGTTCAGGTTTTGGGCCGTACTGCCATTGCTCCATGCAAAGGTATAGCTGCCCGGAGCCACCGATAACGCAATGGCGCCGCTCGTGCTGCCCGCCTCGCAATCGACCGACCCAACGCCCGCTCCCGTCACCGGATCAAAATCTGTGCCTATCTCAAGGGCGGCCGTAGCGCTGCATCCGCTGAGGGGGTCGGTGGCCGTCACGGTATAAACGCCCGGCGCCAGCCCGCTGATGCTGCTGCCCGTAGCGCCATTGCTCCATACAAAGGTCACCGGACCCGGCGCTCCGGCTGCCAGCGCAGTGGCGCTGCCGTTGTTCTGTCCGCAGCTTGCCGCTACGCCCGCTACGCTCAGATTCAATGCCGGGTCGTTCGCCACCCGGAAACTGGCGTAGCCGCTTTGGCCCAAAGCATCGGTTGCGGTTAGCTGGTACACGCCGGCCTGCAAATGGGTGATCGAGTCGGCCGTTGAGTTGAACATCGAGGGGCCCTGCCATTGGTATGTCCAGGGCTCCACGCCCGTTCCGCCTAAGCCATATATGCGCCCGCTTTGCACATTGCCGCAGGCTTTGCCCTCGATGCAGCCCTCCGTCAGCGCCGGATAGCCCTGCGCGCCGCCCACTACGGCTTCGCCCAGCCAGTAGCTTTCAAAGGTTTGCCCGTCAGAGTATACAATCTCTACAGGGGTGGGCGCGCCGCCTAAGCTCACCCGCGCCGGCTGGCTCACATCCAATACCACAAAGCGCAGCCCGTACAGGTTTTCGCCCGGCGCGGGGGTGTAGCCCGTAGCCATTGGGTCAAACCACACCAGCGGCAACCTGCCCTGGCTCAGCAGCGTCGGATCGGCATTGATAGACGCCGTCGTAAAGCTCAGCGCCGAGTTTTCAATCATCGACAAAAAGCGCAGCCGCGCCGGGTTCCAGGTATGGGTGTACTGCAGGCCCGTAAGCCCTTCCAGATCGTGCGCCTGTAAATATAAGGTCACAGTATCTCCTGCCTGAGCCCCGCCCACAGAAGTGAGGCGCAGGCCCGCGCAGCCATCTGCAATCTGCGCCTGCGCCGGACTAAACGCCCAACCCAGTAGCGCCAATAACATCCATTTCAGGTAATGTCTCATACATTGTGCTTTAGCTTGTTGATGGGAATATAATTTCTTCAGCACAAAAGTACGGGCATCGCTGACGGGGAGAAAGTACATTTATACGAGTTTATAGAATTTTTTTTCTTTTGGGCGTGCCCCCCGCGCCCTTTGAGGGGGCGCAGGGGTCGGGTCGTCCGCCGCGCTTTGAGGCGCGGCTACCACCCCTCACGCGGCGCGGAATGCGACTCGTAAAGGAATGAGCCTGCCCCGCGCCCTGACGCGCCCACCTGCAGAACCGAAAAACTCCAGCAAAAAAAATGAACTAAAAATTAGTTTTATAGAAAATTTTTTTGCCGCTTGGTTTTGCCCTTGCCACACTTTTTTCTTTTATTGCAGTCGCTTTGCCGCGCTTGAAGCGATCAAGCGGTAGCCACAGGCCCCAAAGATACGAGCGGCCTGCCTCTGCCGAGACAATGATCGGCGAAGGTTGTCTGCCCGGCCTAGCGATGCGGAGTTTCACCCGGCTCGCAGAGACGGGTATGTAGCGTAGCGACCCCGCGCAGCATACCAAACGAAGGTAAATGTTATGCGGGGTAGGCCCAAAAACACTAACCC
>CAYOTJ010000478.1:688-3412 GCA_964406855.1 uncultured Saprospiraceae bacterium | reverse complement strand
CAGCCGAAAAAATAGCAGCGTCCATTTTTCACTCATCCTGACTTGGAGAACTATACCAATGCGAATTCCAGGGATAAAGTACAGGTTAAGATGTTGATGAAAAAAAGTATTGCCATGGCAAATGAGTTGCATAGCGGGCTGCTGCGGCAGGCCGAGGCCATGATTCCTACGCCCTGGGGGAATTTCCGGATGATTGCCTACGCCGGTTCGCCGGAAGAGTGGATGCCCCACTTGGCGCTGGTGCATGAGCACTGCGACTTGAGCGGGCCTGTGCTTACGCGGCTGCATTCGGAGTGTATTACGGGCGATCTTTTTGGCTCGCGCCGCTGCGATTGCGGCGAGCAATTGCACGAGGCCCTTCGGTTGGCCGCCGAGCGCAAAGGCATGCTGCTGTACCTGCGTCAGGAAGGCCGGGGTATAGGCATCATCAATAAGTTGAAAGCCTATCGGTTGCAGGATCAGGGATTGAACACCATCGACGCCAACCTACATCTGGGGCTGGAAGTAGACGCCCGCCAATACGATATTGCCATTGATATGCTGCACGACCTGGGCGTAACCCGCATTGAACTGCTGACGAACAACCCCGAAAAAATAGAAGCCATAGAGCATTCAGACATAGAAGTGGTAGCCCGCATTCCGATTGTGACGCCCCCCCAGAAGGAAAATGAAGCTTACCTGAAGACCAAGCAGGAGGCTATGGGGCATCTGTTTAAGCTTTTTTAGCGCTGATTTCATCTACTATTTTTGCCGACAGCAGGCATAGCGGAATGCCTCCGCCGGGGTGTACGCTGCCGCCTACGAAGTAGAGGTTGCGTATGCGGCCCGAAAAATTGGCGTGCCGCATGAAGGCTGCCATGCGATTGTTGGAGCTGGCGCCGTAGAGGGCGCCTAAGTGGGAGCCCGTGCGGGTAGCTATATCCGGCGGAGCAAGTATGGTTTCTTCCTCAATAAAATTTTCGACCTCAACGCCCAGGATGCGGCTGAGTTTGGCCAAGGTGCGCCGGCGGGTGAGGCGGGTGAGTTCGGCCCAGTTTTGGCCCCGGTCGTAGGGGGCATTGATCATCACAAACCAGTTTTCGCCCCCGGCGGGGGCGTCGCCCGGCACATGGCGCGAAGTGAGGTTGACGTATACGGTGGGGTCTTCGTACATGGCGCCGGCTTCGAGGGCCGCAAATTCGGCGGGGTAATTTTCGCTGAAAAAGATGTTGTGGGCGTTGAGCTCGGCAAACTCCCGCTTTATGCCCCAGTAGAAGATGAGGGCGGAGGTCGATTTTTGTTGGCCCAACACCCGCTTGGGTTGCTTTTGGCCGGGTAAGAGCTTCTGGTAAGCGAAGAACACATCCATATTGCTGATGATGCGGTCGAAGGCTAAGCGTTCTGCGCCGATGCGGAGCCCTGTGGCTTTATTTCCCTGCACTAAGATTTCGTCAACCGGGGTGTTGAAGTGGAAGCGCACGCCCAACCGCAGGGCCAATTCGTAGATGCTGCGGGTGATGGCATACATACCTCCCTTGGGCATATAGGCGCCAAAGTGGTGCTCGAAGTGCGGGATGATGGTGAGCAGGCCCGGCGCCCGGTAGGGGTTGGAGCCATTGTAGGTGGCAAAACGGTTGAAGAGCTGTACCATTTTGGGATGCCTGAGCACGCGCTGGTGTACCCCGTTCATGGTGTTGAACAGATCCAAACCGGGTATTTGCAGCAGCGCGGCAACGACGCCGGCGTCCATCCAGGTATCGAGGCGATGCAGGCTTTTTTCCAAAAAGGTGCGGCCCGTGAGGCGGTATTTTCGCTCGGCATCGGCCAGCATGGCCGTTACGGCTGAGGCGCTTACGCCCAACTGTTTTTCGGCTTCGGCGGCAAAGGCTTCGGCTTCGGCATGGGCATGCAGGCGGGCGCCGTCTTCCCAGAAGTAGTGGCATACTACCGGCAGCCGCTCGTAGTGGAAGTGATCGCGGGGGTTCTCGCCGGCCAACACAAACAGCTCGTCAACGTATTGGGGCATGGTAAACAAAGAAGGCCCCAGATCGAAGCGATAAGAGCCTAAGCTGAATTCGGTGAGCTTGCCGCCGGGGCCGGCTGCCAGCTCGTAAACATCCACTTCGTGGCCTTGGGCCGCCATCCGTACGGCTGCGGCTAAGCCGGCGATGCCGGCGCCGATGCTTCCTATGCGCAAGGTATGCTGAGTTGGTCAAAGCCTACAACGCCCAAAAGGCGGGCAGGTTCATGGCGGGATAAAAGAAGGCCCGTTCTTCCGGCGCAACCGGGGTAGAACGGGCCTCCCGAAAACAGCTTAAACCAAAAGTATTGTAAAATCTCTTTATTGCAGTATCTTATTCAGCGCCGTCGAGCTGGGCTACGGCTACGCTGTAAGCGGCTACCTGCCGCCCCTGCTCCAACCCCGCCTCGGCATCGAAGCGGAAGTGGATGCCGGCATAAACGCGGGAGTCGGCAGCTTCTTTAGCCCAAGCTTCGCAGCGGGCTTTTTCAGCGGGGAAGATATGTCCCAGCACTTCGGCAGCCGCCGCTGAAAAAACCGAGTGCCCCGAGGTGTAGCTCGGGAAGTTGGGAATGCCCAATATGGTTTTGAACCCCGGAATAACCTGAGCCGGCCGGGGGTAGTGGTAGTAGTATTTGGCGTCCCAGCAACTGATGCCGGCATCCATAACGGCCATGTTGAGGTAGGCGAAAAGGCGGGCGCTGCGAAGCGGGTTCAGCCTGTAT
>CAYOTJ010000478.1:0-678 GCA_964406855.1 uncultured Saprospiraceae bacterium | reverse complement strand
GTGCGCGCACTGCGCAGGGGGTTGTATTTGGCTGCCACCATGAGCTCGCAGGCTAAGCGGTTCCAGTGGCCGGGGGGGGTGTAGGTGCCCAGCCCGTCGGACCAGAAGTTGGCTATGCGGCGCTGCTCAAGGGTGAGGTTGTCGGCTATGTCTTTCAGCTCGGCGACGGCCTCGTTGAAGGCCGCCGAACCCGGCGCCGGCGGCGCCGGCGGGCGGGTAGCTTCCACGTTGGGGATGCACCACGGGCGCACCTGCCCAAATAAGGGGGTGATGCCCACGGGCCGCGGAGGGTCTTCGAGGTTTTGCCAGCTCCACCCAAACCGATCCTGGGCGGCCTGGCGGAGCGAGTCGGACACCGGCTTGGGCGCCTGGGCGTTTTTCATGCCGTCGTTGGCGGCACGCGCCATAAAGACAGCGGCTACGCCCTGGCCGAGCGCTGTGCCGGCTTCTATATCGCTGTTTACATGCAAGCCGGCCCATTGCATGGCCTGCCGGTGCTCGGCTGCTTTTGCGGCTATGTAGTCTTTTTCCAGCGGGAACATGGCGCCCAGAATTACCTCCGATACGGCGGCTACAACGGCGCCATCGGCAGGGTAGGAGGGGAGCGTCGTCTGCGGAAGATGGGTTTTGAGGCTGGCGTCAACCTGGTGGGGCGCCGGTCGGTTGTAAGCGTATTTG
>CAYOTJ010000477.1:0-3415 GCA_964406855.1 uncultured Saprospiraceae bacterium | reverse complement strand
ATCGGTTTGCTGCGCTAAGTATGCCTTCACCGCCTTGTCGGCTTCTTCCATTTCCATTTTGTACTGCTCGGCCTGGGGGGCGCCTATGGCGAATACGTGGTAGTAGCCCACATAAACCACCGAGAAAGCGATGGTGATGTAGAACATGGCCACCCACCAAGGCGGCAGACTGTTGTCGAGCTCGTAGATGCCATCGTGGGGGTGCTCCAGCACGATGTCCTGCTCGCGCTCAACGGGCACGGCATTGGTCCACTTGTCGTACATGCGCTTCCACCAGGGCTCGTCGAACTGGGGTGCAATTTTTTCCAGCACCTCAACGCCATGCTCCTGCAGGATGCGTATTTTCTGCGCTTGCAGCAGCATGCTGGTGGCGTTGTAAAGGGCTAAAAAAGCGCCCACGATAATGGCCCCGCCGAGGATGAGCACTAAGTTGTTCAGCGCCCAGGTCATGGGCGTACCGGCGGCCGGGGCAGCCGCAGCTTCGGCGGCGGCGGCTTCAGCCTGGGCCAGCAGCGAAGACGAGGCCGCCAGCAATGAGCCGGTAAGGAGGTATGTCAATGACTTGTTTTTCATTTCCGTTGGCTATTTTCGCTGTTGAACGAAGGATTCTCCTCTAAAGGCAGGTTGGCCATTTTGTCTATCCAGTTTTGCCGCTTGGTGACGATCACTACCGCGCTGATCACAAACAGCGAGAAGAAGGTCAGCAAAGCAAAAATGGCCATCCAGTTGATGTTGCCTGCATTTTCAAGAATGTGCTTGAACATCGTTTTAACATTTATTCTCGCCGCCGTGGGAAAGGGGCCCCGGCTCACGAATGAGCCGGGAGCCACGGTTGCGAGGGACGATAAAAACCTGATTCAGGGGCGCAGCGGCCATTGCCGCTTCGCTTTTTTAGTTGGCAGCCTGCGCTTTGGGCTTGATGTCGGTACCTAAGCGCTGGAGATAGGCGATCATGGCTATGATCTCGCGTTTTTCCAGGCTGGGGTCTTCCAAGCCTTTGATGTCTTTGCGCAGGGCGTCGGCAATGCCCTTGGCCTGTGCCTGCATATCCTCCAGCGCGCGGTCTTCGTAGCCTTCTTCGTAAGGCGTACCCAAGGTGCGCAGGGCGCGGATCTTGCCGGCCGTCAGGCTGGTGTCCAGCTCGCGCTCCAGCAGCCACGGATAAGGCGGCATGATAGAGCCGGGGCTGGTACTGGTGGGATCGTACATGTGGTTGTAGTGCCAGCTATGCGGATACTTGGCGCCCACCCGGTGCAGGTCGGGCCCCGTGCGCTTGGAACCCCACAGGAAGGGGCGGTCGTAGATAAACTCACCCGACTTGGAGTACTCGCCGTAGCGGGCCGTTTCCGAGCGGAAGGGGCGTACCATTTGCGAGTGGCAGCCTAAGCAGCCTTCCCGGATGTAAATATCGCGGCCTTCGAGTTCAAGGGCGGTATAAGGCTTCACCGACTCGATCTTGGGCACGTTGCTCTCAACCATCAACATCGGGAAAAGCTCTATGATACCGCCTATGGCTACAGCAATAAGCGCATATACCAGCATCTGTACCGGGCGGCGCTCAATCCAGCGGTGCCAGTAAGATGTGCCCTCATCGCTTACAGCCATAGCGCTCAGCGGCGGCGCCTGTACTTCTTCGTCGCCAACAAACTTGCCGGCTTTGGCCGTCTTGCGCAGGTTGTATAACATCACAATTACGCCGGCCACATAGATGGTACCCCCCACAGCGCGCAAGGTATACATGGGCAGAATCTGCGTAACGGTTTCGAGGAAGTTGCCGTATTTCAGGATGCCTTCCGGCAGAAACTCCTGCCACATGAGGCTCTGCGTCCAGCCGGCCCAATACAGCGGAATGGCATAGAACAATAAGCCGAGGGTACTCATCCAGAAGTGCGTATTGGCCAATTTTTGGCTATAGATGGGGGTGTTGTACAAGCGCGGGAACAACCAGTACAACACGCCAAAGGTAAGCATGCCGTTCCAGCCGAGCGCGCCCACGTGTACGTGGCCAATCGTCCAGTCGGTATAGTGGCTGATGGCGTTCACCGACTTGATCGACAGCAGCGGCCCTTCCAGCGTAGCCATACCATAAGCCGTTACGGCTACTACCATAAACTTGAGCACCGGATCCTGGCGCACGCGGTCCCAAGCGCCCCTCAGGGTAAGCAGGCCGTTGAGCATACCGCCCCAACTGGGGGCAATGAGCATGAGCGAGAACACCATGCCGAGGCTCTGCGCCCAGTCGGGCAGCGAAGTATACAGCAAGTGGTGCGGGCCGGCCCAGATGTAGATGAAGATCAAAGCCCAGAAGTGGATGATCGATAGCTTGTAGGAGTATACCGGGCGGTTGGCCGCCTTAGGCATGAAGTAGTACATCAGGCCCAAATAAGGCGTGGTAAGGAAAAAAGCCACCGCATTGTGGCCATACCACCATTGGATGAGGGCATCCTGCACACCGGCAAATACCGGGTACGACTTCCACAGGCTCACGGGCAGTTCCAGGTTGTTGCCAATGTGCAACAGCGTCACCGTTACCCAGGTGGCAATGTAGAACCAAATGGCTACATACATGTGACGCTCGCGCCGCTTGAGGATGGTGCCAAACATGTTGACGCCAAAAGCCACCCACACCAGCGCAATGGCGATGTCGATGGGCCACTCTAATTCGGCATACTCATGAGCGCTCGTAATGCCCAAAGGCAGGGTCAGCGCCGCCGAAAGAATGATGGCCTGCCAGCCCCAGAAGTGGAACTTGCTCAGCGCGTCGCTGAACATGCGCGCCTTCAGCAGGCGTTGCAGGCTGTAATAAACGCCGGTGTAAATCCCATTGCCCACAAAGGCAAAGATGACGGCGTTGGTATGCAACGGACGAATGCGACCGAAGGTCGTTTCTGCCAGGCCCAGGTTAAATGCCGGATAGATCAGTTGCAAGGCTGCAAGCAGCCCCACCGTCATACCTACCAGGCCCCAAATGGACGTTGCAATGGCGAAGTTCCTGACGATCGCGTTGTCGTAGCGGAAAGTATCTAATTGCGCCATGGTTAATCAATCATTATTGGTTCACAGATTCTGTTGGTTCTTCATCTAAAAGCATCCGGACCGAAGGCGTGTAATCATCCTCGTATTGCCCCGAGCGCACCGCCCACCAAAAAGCGGCCAAAAAGCCCAGCGCTACTATCAAACTTACCAAGATGAGAAATACCATGATGTACATAATCAGTCCCTTTAGGCCGCTAAATTAGTATGGCCCCAACCGCACGCCGGGTGATGAATGTCACGCCCCAAAAGGTGATTTTTGTCAGCCTATTGTCATCAAAAGGTCAAAATATGTTGGTTTTACTGGCTTTGCAGCCCACTAAACACCTCCGTTTTTAAGCATCAACCAAGGTTGGAAGGTTATTTTTTTTGGGCCCGCCCC
>CAYOTJ010000476.1:0-3431 GCA_964406855.1 uncultured Saprospiraceae bacterium | reverse complement strand
AACTATAGCTGATGCCCGCCCCTGCGGAGGAGCCCGCCCCGTTGAGGGCAACGGTAGCGGAGGCGCAGGTCAATTCTTTATCGGGGCCGGCATTGGCCGTCGGCGGCGCTACGAGGCTGGTTACCGTTACATTGTCGGACGAGGTACAGCCATTATTTTGATTGACGACGGTGAGGGTGTAGGTTCCCGCGGCATTCACTACGGGCGTGAGGGTATTGCCCCCGCTCACAATGCCGGGGCCGCTCCAACTGTAGCCGATGCCCGCGCCAGTGGAAGAGCCTGCCCCGTTGAGGGTGATGGTAGCTGCGGCGCAGGTGAGTTCGCGATTGGGGCCGGCATTGGCCGCCGGCGGGTTGGTGTTCCCGATAATGTTGACCGAAGCCGTTTTCTCGCACCCTTGTGCATCGGTAACGGTAAGCGCGTAAATGCCGGGCGCATCAAATGAACCTTGGGGGCCTGTATCGCCATTCGACCAGTTGTAGGTATAACCCGGCGTACCCCCGGAAGCCTGGGCCGCAGCTGTCGCTATCGGGTTGTTGCAGTTGATCTGCGTGACGTTGCTGATGCTAACGCTGATGTCGGAAGGCTGGGTGATGACGACGCTGCCTGTGCCCATACCGCCATTGCCGTCGGTTGCAGTAACGCTGTAAGAACCAGGCGCCAGATTGGCGATGGTTGGCGTGGTTTGGCCTGTAGACCAACTGTATAAATAGGGCCCTCCACCCCCTTCAACATTGGCCGTAGCCTGACCGTCGTTGGCGCCGAAGCAACTGGCGTTAACGCCGGCCACCGCCACATTGAGGGTAGTGCCGCCACTACCGAGGACGCCGCTAACCGTAGTGGCGGCGATGTAGTCGCCGGAGGTAGAGCCATTGCCGTTGGCTAAGTTGGCAGCTGCATAAAAAGTGATGTTGCCGGAACCCGAAGCCGGAGCCGTCCAGTTGACGGTAAAAGTCACGGTATTATTGCCGCCAAAGTTCTGTCCGGGGCTATGCTCTACATATCCAATGCCCCCCGTTGTTTGTATGACGGCGCCCCCGCCGGCCTCTGAAAAGGCCCCTGCAAAAGCATTGCCGCTGCCCAGCGCCGTCATCTGAAAGCCTGCCTTTTGGGGTGTGGCATTGGTGCGCGTTGCGGTTATCACCAACGGGTATTGCTGCCCCGGATTGATGGCGGCGGGCAGGCCGCTGATGGCTATATCGCCCGATGCGCCGCCGCCCGAGTGGCAGGAGGCGCAGGTTTGCCCCGATGGGGGCGCCCCCGTGAAGCCATTGGGCGGATTATTGTTGTTGGAAAGGAATAACAACCCGCCCAGTAAAGTCCAGAACAGGGTGTATACAAAAGGTAGCTTTCTTTTCATGATCAGTGCAAACTTAGTGATAACTGAATACGCATAGTTATGAACACGCGCTTAGCCCGAAGAACTGTAGCCATACAAAGCAGAACAAAGTTAAAACCGCTACAAAGGCCGATGTGCTGCAAAACAGCGCATTGCCGACAAATGCCCATATATATGGCTCTTCACCCCAATATCTATGCCGCACGGCTTCAAGCCCCCCCCCACGCCCTTATGCGGAAAGAGCCCTAAAAACCAGGTTGCGCAAAGATTGGCGCGCCCCGTCAAAATAAAACCAACCCGCACAACGTCAGTGAAATAAGATATTAATACAAAACCGCCAATCAACATGAATAAGACCTTTCCTGCCGTATGCGCCGCCCTGCTGATGGGCCTGCTGCTATCGGCTCAACCCCAGGTGCCTACTGAAATCAAAGAAGTAACCGTTTACCTCCAAACAGCCCAGATCACCCGCACTGGCCGCGCCGCCCTGCCCGCCGGGCGAGGGTCGGTGGTCTTGTCGGGCCTGAGCGCCCAAATGGATCATAGCAGCGTGCGCTTAGGCGCTACCGGCGAGTTTACGATCCTCACCGTCACCCCCCGCAACAACTTCCTGGCGGCCGCTACCGAGTCGGCCGAATTTGTGCGCCTCAGTAAAGAGCGCGAAACCTTAGCCGACGATTTAGCCAAGGTAAAAGTGAGGATGGACGTGCTGGAAGAAGAGGAAAAGCTCATCTTGGCCAATCGGGCCATAGGCGGCAGCCAATCGGGCGTAGACGTAGCCGCCCTGCAGCAGATGGCCAACTACGCCCGCACCCGCCTGCAGGAGATTCGCATGAGCCGCTTAGACTTAGCCGCCGGCATGCGCGACGATCAGGCCCGCCTTCAAAAATTAGACCAGCAGCTCAATCAGTTGCGCCAAGCCGGGCAGCGTAGCGTAGCCGAAGTAGTGGTGCAGTACCAGGCTGAAAAGGCCGTAAATGCCGAGTTTCAGCTCATGTACCTCGTCAATGGCGCCTCCTGGAACGCCACCTACGACCTGCGCGTGAGCGACCTCACCCGCCCCGTGAACGTCACTTATGGCGCGCTGGTATCCCAAAGCACGGGAGAGGACTGGAAAAACGTAGCCCTGACCCTCTCCACCGGCAATCCGCGACAGCAACAGAATGCGCCCGTCGTTCGCACCTGGCGGCTCAATCCCAATCAGCCCATGGCCTTGCAGGCGCGCAGCTATTCGCTCGATGATGCAGAAATCATGCAATCCTCGAATGTAGTTGTCAGCCGTGAGGAAGCCGCCGGGGCCGCCTTCGCGGGCGCCGATGTGGCCGTAAATCTCACCAATACGGAATTTAGCGTGCGCCTCCCGCAAGACATAGCCGCCGACGGCCAGCCCTACCGCGTGCTCGTAGACGACTATGAGCTGCCCACCGACTACCAGTACTACGCCGCGCCCAAGTACGACTGCCATGTGTACCTCACCGCCCGCATAACCGACTGGCAGAAGTACAGCTTCCTGCCCGGCCCCGTCAACCTGTTCTTCGACGGCGCTTATGTGGGCAACTCCCAACTGTCGGTAGCCACCGCCAGCGATACCTTAGTGTTCAGTTTAGGCCGCGACGAAGGCCTCATCATTGAGCGCAAACGCGAGGAAGACTACCGCAGCCGCCGGTTTTTGGGCAATAAAACCGAACAATTGGCCGGCTGGACAATAACCGTGGCCAAAAACCGCCGCAATACCGTGCCCCTCATCGTAGAAGACCAAATACCCGTATCTGCTACCGAAGACATAGAAGTGACGCTGGAGCAGGCCAAAGGCGCAACGGTAGACGCCGCCACCGGCAAACTCCGCTGGGAGCTGGCTATGGGCATGGGCGAAAAACGCGAAATCGGCTTCCGCTACAAAGTGCGGTACCCCAAGGGGATGAGCTTATTGCTGGAGTAGCGCCCGATCGCATTTTTTTGGGGCCACGCCGCGTAGCATTTGCCTGCAAGAGCAGCTTGCGCGGCGCCGGGTGTTCCGCTACTATAGCAGGCAGGCGCCCCGGTCTTTAAGGGCCGGCGCGCCTGCCTGCTATACCGCTTCACCCCCTTGTCC
>CAYOTJ010000475.1:769-3438 GCA_964406855.1 uncultured Saprospiraceae bacterium | reverse complement strand
CCCATTCTGCTGGTATATTTGATACTCGTCGTAGCCCAAAAAACTGGTAGTCTGCTTGATCCGGGTAAGATTATCCGGAAGCATGTCGGTTACAAAAATCTCCGGGTAGATGTCGTTGTTCAAATCCGCCATATCCGCGCCCATACTGAAGTGGCTCGTATGCCCCATCGCATCCGGCAGTATTTCTTTGAAGGTTCCGTCTTTTTGATTGACGTACAGGTAATCCCGCTCGTAAAAATCGTTGGAGATGTAAATGTCCATCCATCCGTCGAGGTTTACATCCCCTACCGTAACCCCCAAACCAAACCCGATAACGCTGCCGTATATCCCGGCCATCTCGCTGACGTCTACAAAGCCGCCTTCCCCATTGGCCGGCGGGCCATCGTTTCTGTATAATTTATCGCCGCCCAACTTATCGCGGAAAGGCCTCAGGTTGCGCAACCCCAGCGTGGAAATGGGCCTGAATGAATTGTTGAGCACGTAGCAATCCAAATCTCCATCATTGTCATAATCAAAAAATACGGCATGCGTACTAAACCCCGGGTCGGCTAACCCATACGCTGCCGCCTGGTCGGTAAAGGTCCCATCTGTATTATTGATAAACAACTCATTCTCTTTGTTATCCCCATCCACATCACCCGAGTTGCAGACGTAGATATCCAACCAGCCGTCGCCGTTTACATCGGCCATAGCTACGCCGGTGCTCCAGGCGCGTTTACCGCCAACGCCCGCACTTTCGGGCGCCTCTTCAAAAGTCAGTTCCCCCTTATTGATAAAAAGTTTGTTTGCCGATTGATTAGCCGACATATAAACATCCGGCAATCCATCATTATTAACATCGCCTATAGCTACTCCTCCTCCATTGTAGTAATTGCGATAGCGAAACACGTCAAAATTGCCATCTAAATTGAGGTTGTTGCTAAAGGCAATACCCGTAGTCGAGGCCGGTAAGTCTTTAAACAGGGGGTCGGCCACTCCTCCTTCCAGCCCTGCTTCTTTTTCCCGATGACAACCCAACATGTATATCGTCATCATTCCTATAGACCAAAGCCAAAAACGATCCCCGAAACCATACATAACGCTTACATTTAAGGAACTGCTGAACAAAAACTGCCACTGTTTTACTCCCGGCCAAGCCTGAAACAATGACGGGACAAGCCGGCCGGCTTGTCCCGTCAAATGTAACCCTATTCAGGAAAACCGGCTATTAATAGCCCGAGTTTTGCTGAAGATTCGGATTGTTGTCCAGCGCCACCTGCGGGATGGGGAACAACACAACGCGCTCGGGCGATTCCGGTTTGAAGGACCAAGCCTTGCGGAATTGTTCGAAGCGGATCTGGTCGTTACGACGCCAGCCTTCCCAGTAGAGCTCAAAACCACGCTCGTCGAGTACTTCCTGGCCGTTGGCCGAGATCGAAGCGATGGGCTGAGCGCCGCGATCGGTGCGGATCTCGTTGATGATGGCCAATGCGCCCGCAGAGTTGCCGCTGCGCCAAAGCGCTTCGGCTTTCATCAGGAGTACGTCGGCGTAACGAAGCAGGATGTAGTCGTTACCCGGGCTGTCTACGTTGCCGAAGTCAGGCGGATACTTGATTACGCGCACACCCTGACGCTCGTTGGAGTAGAACAGGTCTACATCAACCGTGAAAGCGAGCGGGTTGCCGCCGCGGTCGGTCAATGCATTGCCGTCTTTATCCAACTGCTGGCCCTCTAAGAAGCCTGCGCGCAAACCGCTCACATCCGTAACGCCCGGAACAGCGGCGCCTTTGCGCACATCGCCGCCATCCGACCACTTGTTGTAGAAGTCGGCGACAGTCGTAAAGCCGTTCCAGCCGCTGGGGTTCTGGTTGTAGTGCGTGGTCATGCGGTGGCGGCTCTGAACATTCCCCCGTGTGTTGCCTGTCTCCGAAGAAATGGCAAAAATGATTTCCTTCGACAGCGCCGTGTTGTTGGCTACGAAGTTGTTCCAGTAGTCCGACAGTTCAAACTGCTCCGAACCGATTACGGCATCGCAGTATTCGATAACCTTCGCCATATCTGCCGAAGAAAAATCATAAGGACCCGCCGGATTGGCCGCTGCAAATACGCCCCGGTTCAGGTAAACCTTAGCCAGCAAAGCGTTAGCAGCCTCTTTGGTAGCCTTACCGCCGTCAACCGAAGCCCGGCTGGGCAGGTTAGGCAACGCAGCCGTCAGGTCGGCGATGATGAAGTCAGTAGCTTCCGAGCGCGAAAGCACTTTCGGAATGCTGCCGAAACCCTCCGTAGCTTCCCGGAAGGGAACTTTGCCATAGAGGTCGGTTACATGGTACATGAAGTAAGCGCGCAGAAAGCGAGCTTCGGCACCTACCTGAGCATTGCTCGCAGCGGCGGCAGAGGCAATAGCCTGCGTGGCCTGGAAAATCCCCGAGTTGAGCTGGTTCCAGCCGCTGAGCACAAAAGAGTGTGAAGCGTCCCAGGTATGGCTGTGCAACTGCCGCCATACGCCAAAGTCGCTCCAGTCGGTGCCGCGGGTAGGCCCCATCATTTCATCCGATGGATGCTCCATCAGGGCGAAAGCGTTGTCCTGGCTGTTGAGGCCGGTCAACTGCGAGTATACGCCAACAAGAGCAGCGGCGGCATCGGGAGGCAACGGCAACACGCCGTCGATAACCTCCTGGCCAATCGCATCC
>CAYOTJ010000475.1:0-759 GCA_964406855.1 uncultured Saprospiraceae bacterium | reverse complement strand
AAGGTCTGTGCAGGCCGGCATCACGGTCAACATGCCCGCCGGAAGCAACAGAAGAAAATATTTTTTAAATGCTTTCATAGTTCAAGCAAATTAATATTAGTTGAAACCTACGTTTACACCCAGCGTAAACGTGCGCGCCGAAGGATAAGGGGTATAATCAATACCCAACGACGGCACACCGTTGATGGCTTTGTTGGTGTTCACCTCCGGATCGTAACCCGTGTAGCTCGTGAAGAGCAACAGGTTCTGACCCGTCAGGAACAGGCGCAAAGAGTTAACACCCTTCCAGTTACGAGTAGGAAACGTATAACCCAGCGAAAGGTTCTGCAAGCGCACAAAATCACCCTTTTCCAAAAAGCGGGTAGAAGCTTCGCCGAAGTTGTTGAGGTTTTCCGCGCTGTTGGCTACTTCCGTAGATACGTTGCGGCCGTTGCGCAGGTTGCCCTTCAGGAAGATGGCGTTAGCGGTGTTGTTGTACACGTCAAAGCCAAATACGCCGTTCAGGAAGATGCTGACGTCGAAGTTGCCAAACGTAAAGTTGTTCGTAAGACCAACCGTAAAGTCGGGCAACGGGTCGCCGGCAAACACCAAAGCGTCGCCTTGCGGATAGATACCCAAACCTTCGCTGTCGAAACCGCCAAACTCGCGCAGGTAGAAAGCAAATAACGGAGCGCCGGAGATGATCCGCTGTGCGTAAGCATTAGTAAGTCCCTGGCCGTTGATGGCGCCCGTGTTGACGAAAGTCGGCAGATTGCGCAC
>CAYOTJ010000474.1:0-3440 GCA_964406855.1 uncultured Saprospiraceae bacterium | reverse complement strand
GGCCAGCCCTATACCTGTGCCGGGCTCGCCCGAAGTGGCGGCTGTATCCAATACCTGATAGAAGCGGTCGAAGATACGCGGAAGGTGGCTGTCGGCTATGCCGGGGCCGCTGTCCTGAACGCTGATTTCGAGGGTGGCGCCGTTGTTGATGAGCGCTAATTGCACGGCGACGGCGCCGCCGACGGGCGTAAACTTGAGGGCGTTGGATATGAGGTTGGCCAGCACCTGCTCCAGCTTGTCGCGGTCAATGAGCAGCACGGCCTGCTCAAGGGCGCTCGTAAAAAGCAGGTTTATGTTTTTGCTTTGAGCCATGCTCTCGAAAGAGTAAGTGATGCTCTTGGCCAGTAAGACCAGGTCGTGGGGGGCAGGCTCCAATTGCATTTTGCCGGCTTCCAGTTTAGACAGGTCCAGTAGTTGATTGATGAGGCGCCGCAGCCGCTGGGCATTGCGCTGGATGAGCGTATACTGCCGGCTCTGTTCGGGATCCGATTTTTGTGCCAATAGCGCCTCAACGGGGCCCAATATCAACGTGAGCGGAGTGCGGAACTCGTGAGAAATGTCGGCGAAGAACCTCGACTTTAACTGATCCAGCTCTTTGAGTTTTTCATATTCCACCTGCTTGAGCTCCCGCTGGTGTTTTGCCTGTATGCGCCTCAGCTCGCGGCGCCTCAACCAGCGGATACCGCCGGCCAGCAGCAAGGCATACAGGCTGTAGGCCCACCATCTGAGGTAAAACGGCGGCATCACCCGGAAGTCGAAGGCGGCCGGCTCGCCCAATGTACCATAGCGGTTGCGGGCTCTCACCTGAAAGCGGTAACGGCCCGGCGACAGCCGGGTGTAGTCTTTGGAGGTTTCTGAGGTCCAGTCCGACCAGTCGTCGTCATAACCCTCCAACCAATATTGGTATTGGTTTTTTTCGGGCTCGTCGAAGGTAGCTGCGGCATAGCGGAAGCGCACCCATTGGTTGGCATAGGCCATGCGCAGGCCGCCTTCGGGCCCATTGCCCCAGCCGCCATATACCACCGAATCGCCGTTGATGGCCACCTGCCTCACGAGCGTCTTGAAAGGCGTTGCATGGTTGGGCGTCGTCGACCGGTCGTAGCGCAGCATCTCGCCTTCGCCGCCTACCCAGGTAATGCCCCGCAGGAGGGGGTCGGGGTAAACGCTGAATACCGGGCGCCCCGCCATGCGCAGGAAGGGCGTAGGATCCCATTCATATTGCCCGGGCCGGCGTCGCCAGGCTACCCCCGACCGCATGTTCTCGTCGTCTACCAGCCACAGGTCGCCCGCTGCGCTTGTAGCGGCGGCAAAGAGCGAAATGCTCGTCTCGTCTAATCCTTGCACCAAAGCCGTATCGGGTCGGAAGCGCTGCTGTTGTTCGTCGAAACCGTACACGCCCCGCAGCGTGGCAAACCTGAGCCCCTGGTCGGTGGGGAAGGCCACGACCCGATCGGCGGGCGGAAGCCCGCTGGTTGTGTCGTAGCGCATAATTGGGGGTTCGGGCGTATAGCCGCCTGAAAAGTCGGCCCGCAGCAGCGCGCTGAAGTAGTCAATAAGCCACAACTTGCCCGTCGGTTCTTCGTAAATGTGGCGTATTTCCTCCGGCACGCCGGGCAGCCTTCCTTCGTCTTGCCACTGCCCGCCGGCGTAATACAGCGATTTGAGGCCCATGTGCATGCCTACAAACACCCGGTTGGGGTCTTGCTTCGAGCGGTGCAACCCGAAGGCAAAACCGTCTGCAATACGTCGGCCGCTGCCATTGCGCACCTCGTATACCCCGTCGAAAGTGCCCACCAACAGCGAAGCGCCAAAGGGTAGCAACGTCCAACATTGAGCCGACACGCCTGCTATGCGGTCGAAGCGCCCCAGGTTTTCATCCAAAACGTAAAGGCCCATGATGGTAGCTATGTAGAGCCGGCCCTCATACCGCACCGATTCCCATACGCTTCCCTCCACGCCCTGCCGGCGTCCGAATACGCTCACCGGAGAGCCTGTCTCCGCCCGTGCCACGCCCGACTGGGTGCTTATCCAGAGTCCGTTTTGAGCGTCCTGATAGAGCCCCAGCACAGCGTTATTTAACAGCCCCTGAGCCTGGCCAATGCGGCGCGTCAGCCGCCCCTGCCCGTCTATAATCAGCACGCCCTCCAGCGTGGAGCCCAGCGCGTATTGCCCGTCTTTGAGCAGGGTAGCGCAAAACAACTGAATTTGGCTCAGTTGCCCGTCAATCTCAGTTACAAAGCGCTGTACGGCGCGCCCGTCATAGGCAAACAACCCATTGCTGCGGGTAGCCAGCATCATGCCGCCGCCGGCCTTGGGCATTATCGCCGGCACATGCGTCTGCGCCAGGCGCTCGCCCCCAGCCGCCATGCGCAACTCGCCCCCAACCAACTCCATCAGCCCCTTGTCGGCCTGGGTTACATACAGTCGCCCATTCAGCCAGGCTCCGTTGGTGAAGGCCGTATGCGCGGGCCACACCCGCATGGCGCGCCCATCCCATCGAAACAAATACTGCGTAGCTACAAAATAGACGCCCTCCGGCGTCGCCAGGGTTTGCCATACATCCGTGAAATTTCGGTAGCGCGCTTCCAACTTCGGCATCAGCGGCGTCCATGCTAAGCAGCCCAGCGCATCGGGCTCCATATAACCTATCTCGGCATGGCCTCCGGTATACAACCTGCCCTGCGCATCAAGCGCCATCGAGCGCACAATGCGTTTATTGTGGGTGCGCGTCAGCCGCCAGCTTACCCCGTCGTACTCCAGCAGCCCCTTGCTATTGCCCACATATATTGCGCCGCGTTCATCCTGTAGCGCCGTCCAGTTTTGATTGTGCGCCTGGTATTCCTCCGGCGGAAAGTTGCGTAAAAACGGAGGCCCCGGCTGGGCGCCAATCCGGTGGCCGGCCAGCAAAAACAATATCCCCAAAAACATCAGGCAAGTCCGATGGCGCTCGCCCCCGCTGTGCGTATCCATTATCGCCCTATCTTAATTGACGGCCCGCCTACTTGCGGCTCGCGTGTACAAAGATAATAGCCTCCCGGCTCACATGCCCGGTTTTGACGCCTTCTTATTCCTATGCTTCCTTATTTTGACGCCTACTGTCTTTGACCTTTATTTTTTTGGGCCCCGCCGCGTAGCATTCACCTCCGAATAGCATCCTGCGCGGCGCCGGGTGTTCCGCTCTCATGGCCGCCCGGCTCGTCGGCCTTTAGGGGCCGCCGGCCGGGCGGCCATACCGCTGCACCCCCTGGTCCGACAGTCGGGCATTTTGCCGGGGCTGCGCCCGGGGGTGAGGGTGTTATGGGTTTTAAGGGTATTATGGGTTTTAAGGGTGTTATGGGTTTTAAGGGTATTAAGGGTTTTAAGGGTATTATGGGTTTTAAGGGTTTTAAGGGTATTATGGGTATTATGGGTTTTAAGGGTTTTAAGGGTATTAAGGGTAT
>CAYOTJ010000473.1:0-3443 GCA_964406855.1 uncultured Saprospiraceae bacterium | reverse complement strand
GAAACCGCTACAGCCCTGGCTGCCGACGACGGCCCGGAAGAAGGCCCAAGCCTGGCGGAAGAAGCGCCCGTTACGGCCGATGTGGCAACAAGTTCCAGAAGCGAACGCGCCATAGCAGCCGCTCCCCCGGCTGTGGCGGCGCCTCTGGCCCAGCCCGGCGGAGCGCCCTTCAGCCGCCTGCCCAATAGTCGCCAACTCAGCGGGCAGGTTACCGACAGCAACGGCGAACCCCTCATCGGGGCAATGGTAGCCATAACGGGCAGTCAGGCTGGTGCCATCACCGACATCGACGGCCGTTTTCGCCTTCAGGTCGACAGCAGTGTGCAGCAATTGGTGGTGAGCTATACCGGCTTCGCGGCTCAAACGGTAAATGTGCCCGCCAATCGCGACCAAATGAGCATAAGGCTGGAAGAAAGCTCCGATGCCCTGAGCGAGGTGGTGGTCATGGGCCGCCAACCGCAGCGGCGCAAAGCCGAACAATCATCCAGCGCGCTGACCACAACTGACAGCCAGGCTGTTATCAACCAGGCTACGCCTGAAGGCGGCTTGCGCCGATTTGAGCGTTATGTGCGGGATGCCTGGCCGGCCGGCACGCCCAACGGCCGCGCTACCCTCCGGTTTGATCTCGACGGCAATGGCCGACCTGTAAATATTGTCGTTACCAGCCGCACCGACGAAGCCGTAGCGGCTGCCGCCATAAATATCCTCCGCAATGGCCCCCGCTGGCAAATAGCCAACGGACAAGCCGGAAGCCAGATATCGCACACCTTTGTTCGTTAGGCGCATCCGGCAGGCAGCGACGGACGCTTACAAAAAGCCATGCGTAAACGCAGCTACAGCCGGGCCTATTCCTTATCTTCGCCCCCCAGCATGGAACAGTTGAGATTTAAAATCCGGCGTCAGGGCCGCTATGGCTTCATCAACCAGCAGGCCGAAGTGGTCATCGAGCCCCAGTACTTAGCGGCTGAGGCCTTCCATAATGGATTTGCGAGGGTCCAGCTACTCGATTATTGGGTACACCTCGACTGGCTGGGGCGCCCGCTGCTCAAGCATTTTTTCCGGCAGATCGGCAACTTTGAATCGGGGCGTGCGCGGGTGTTGCTGGCCCAGCATTGGGGCTACATCGACACCACCGGCGAGTTGGTCATCGACTGCCATTTCGATACGGCTTTTGACTTTAGCGAGGGGCTGGCTCCGGTGGGGCATCGCGGTCGCTTTGGCTTCATCGACAGCGCCGGCCGTTATGCCCTCGATCCTGTTTATGATCATGCTTTGCCCTTTCAGCAAGGCATGGCGCCGGTGCGCCTCAATGGGCAGTACGGCTACATTGATACGGCCGGCCAGTGGCTGATTGAGCCCGCTTTTCAGTTGGCTCTGCCTTTTACCGGGCCGGCAGCCGTAGTGATTCAGGATCAGAAATGGGGCTTGGTCAACCATCAGGGGCGGCTTCTCATCCCGCCCCGCCATGCCTGGCAGGAGGGCGAAATTCCGGTACACTATTACGAAGACCGCGCCGCTGTGCGCATCGGCAATCGCTATGGTTTTATTGATGATCAGGGCGAGTGGATTGTGCCGCCCCGCTACGAATGGGTGGGCGACTTCAGCGAGGGCTTAGCCGCCGTGCGCAGCCAGGGCAAATATGGCTACATCGACCGGCAGGGCGCCGAAGTGCTGCCTTGCCTTTGGGAGGATGCCGGCCTGTTTTCGGGCGGCTTAGCGCCTGCGCGCATTCAGGGGCGCTGGGGTTACATCGACGCTACCGGCAGTTGGCGCATTGCGCCCACCTTTATCGATGCCGACGTCTTCGTTCATGGCTTGGCCCGCACCATAGCAGAGGACGGCCGCTGGCAATACATGAACGAAGACGGGGCTGTGGTATGGCAAGGATAGACCCCGCAGGGGGCATGCGTCATGCCGGCTAAGCCGCATTGCGCTGAGCCGATTGCATTTTCATTTCGCGCCTCACCCGCTCGCGGCGATAAAACTCGCGGAAGGTGATCATGCGCTGCTGCTCTTCCGACCACAGCTTGTTGAACATAAGCTTGAGGCTTTCCCCAAAAGTAACGCTGGTGATGTACTTCTGAAGGATGGGGTTTTCCTCGGCGCAGCGGATGAGGTTATAATTCGGTATCTTGGAGTTGAGGTGGTGGATGTGGTGATAACCTATATTGCCCGTCAGCCAGTGTACCAGCTTGGGCAGGCGGTAGAAGGTGCTGCCGCGGATGGCCGAAAGGAGGAAATCCCAATTGGCCTTCCAGGCTTTGTAGGTCATCTCGTGCTGGTGTTGCACGTAAAAAAACCAGATGGCAATGATGAAGAAAGTAAGGATAATGGGGATATGTACCAGTAAGAACTGCTTCCAGCCCAGCAAGGCGCCCATGAGCACGTACAGGCCCAGGATGAGCACGTTGTTGAGGTACATGCGGCGGTGGGTGCCTTTCCATCCTTCAAAACGGGTAAAGGGGTAGCGCATATAGAGCCCCATGTAGGCCAGAGGCCCGATGAAAAATGTAACTAAGGGCATGCGCCAAACCCGGTACGCAAACCGCTGCCAGGGCGAGGCCTGCCGAAATTCGTCCTCCGTCATAAAGTAGATATCGCCGATGTCGCGCACTTCCAACTCGCCGGTATGCCCGTGGTGGTAGCTGTGCTGGCGCGACCAGTAATCGTAGGGGATGGTGCTGAACAGGCTACAGGCAAAACCCACTACCCGGTTCCAGGCCTGAGAGGGGAAAAAAGACTTATGCCCGCAGTCGTGCTGAATGATAAAAATGCGCACCAAAAAAAAGGCGTTGACTACGGCCAAGCCCAACGTAATCCAATACGACCAAAAGAGGCTGAAATACATGAGCACCCACAACCCGATGAAGGGTATAAAGGTGTTGAGCACCTGAATGATGGCCTTGGAACGATCGGCGCGGGCGTAGTCCTGAAGCAAATGCTGCCAGTTTTTGAGCGCCTGCCGGATCTCTTCGTTGCTATACGTTTGCATGATATTGGCTGAAAATAATTTGCACCCACAAAAAACGGGATAAGTTCGTAGACGGCCAAGTTTTAGGGCAATTTTATGGGGTTGAGCAAGGCAGACAACATTGTTGGCGGCGGTTTTTTTCAGACAACGATGAGGGAGCAGGGCGCCCGCGTGAGGGGGTGAAGCGGTATGCGCTCGTTTGCCGCCTGGAATAGCGCAGCGTATGTTCCGGGCGGCAAACGAGCGCATAATAGCGGAACACCCGACCCCGCGCGCTTGGGTGGTTGTTTTGGCGCCCTCGGGGCGCCGGGCGGGTGTTTTGGCGCGCGGGGGCACGCCCAAATTTAAAAAACGCCCTTTACAGCTTTGCGGTTTTAACTTTGCACCCACTGAAGTGTTTATAGTTCTCCAAGCCAGGATTTGTGCATCTATACTTGCTCTTTTTCCGTCTGGCGGCGTTAAAAAGCCTCGC
>CAYOTJ010000472.1:0-3450 GCA_964406855.1 uncultured Saprospiraceae bacterium | reverse complement strand
GCCATGAGCCGGCCCGGCTTTTCTTCTACAATCAAAAGACTAATTTTTTATGAAAAATCAGTTTCCCCTGCGAAACACAGCGCGTCAACTTTTCATGGGCATACTACTGGCAGGTACGGCCGCTCTGCTGCCCGCTTGCCAGGGCGAAGAGCCCTACGGCAACCCCGAGTATTGCTATTTTATCCTTCAAACCAGCGCAGTGCCCGGGCAGGACGAATCTTGCCCCCCCGGAGGTTCTTTGGGTTATGATCTCCACTTCAGAGACGAAAATGGTACAGTCACCACCTTCAATAACCTGACGGTGCCCAACTCCAGCGCCTATCTGCTGAACCTCCCGGCCGGCCATACTTACGAAGCCTTTGTGATCAGCAACGGCAACCAAAGCGGCGGTTGTACGTCCCTTTACTTTGATGCTTACATCATCAGCCCCGAACCCCTGGATACCTGCGCCCGCCTTCGCCTTTGGGTGGAAGAGCGGCCCGAAATCATCAGCTACAACCGCCCGGATGCCATGTTTTCCATTCCAGATGTATGCCGGGGTTGCACTAAGGTGGCTCAGCCTGAGCCCTCCTGCCAGTCGAGTACCGATTGTGAAGACAGCAACGACTCCGTCGACGGCGCCTGCACGGTACCCCTCAATGGCTATGTGTCGGGCTCGCTCAACGATGCCCTCGACGTAGACTGGTACCGGCTTTATGCTCCCGCCGGTCAAAATTGCGTAGACCTCTACTTCTCACCCCCGTCCGGCAATTCCAACTACCGCGTGGAGCTGTACCGGAATGGGCAATTGGTGGCCGGCCCGGACCCCAATGGCCTCTTCTATTGCTCCCTCCCCAACACCACGCAAATCGTGTATTACATCAAGGTATACGGCATTGAAGGCAGCTATGATCCCCGTACCTGCTACTCTTTCCAGGCCGATACCTACAACCAGCACTGGTAGCGGATACCGCCCATCCTGTTGCCACAACGGGCCGGTTGCTTGCAATTGGCCCGTTGGCTTTTATAGTTCTCCGAGTCAAGATGCACAAATCTTGGCTTGGAGAACTATATAAGCAGCCAAAGCCGGAGGGTCTGCTCATTGTCCATCATGGATGGGTTTTTTATGGGCCACGCCGCCAGGCATTGTCTTCTTTTGTCGCCACGGGCGGCGCCGGGCTGTCCGCTATTATGGGGCCGCCGCATCGCCCCATTGGCCGGGGCACCCGTCTGGGGGCGGCCCCATACCGCTTCCATCCCTTGTCCAACCCCAGACGGGCAGAGATTTGACGGAGTAGTTATTTGATTTTGAATGCTTTAGGTCTTTTTTCGGCAAGCGCCCCTCAATGCTTTCGCCGGGCTTATTCAAACAATGAGCTTTAAGGCGAACTATTTGCCCGTTAGTGTCGTTTCAATCTGTTGCCTGATCTATCTGTTGCCTGGCGCGCGCCCGGCATTTTCCTCTGTGCGCACGCACGTTAAAACGGCCGTTTGTGGAGCATCTTTCTTATCTCAACAAGTTTTTTTACAAGTACCGGTGGAAGCTGATACTGGGTACGGTGTTTGTTTCTATCTCCAACTATTTCAGGGTATTGCAGCCTGGCGTCATCCGCGAGGGCTTTGATCTGGTGGTAGAACAAATTGCTATGTACCGGCTTTTTAACGGCTTTGGGTTGCAGCAGGAGTACTTTTCAGTGCTGGGCAATACGCTCTTATACTATGGCCTGCTGGTGATGGCCCTGGCTGTACTGATGGGCATTTTTATGTACTTCATGCGGCAGACCCTCATCGTTATGTCAAGGCTGATAGAAAACGACCTTAGGGAAGAGATTTTCGGCCAGTACGAGCGGCTGTCGCTGGCGTTTTACAAACGCAATAACACCGGCGACCTCATGTCGCGCATTACGGAAGACGTATCCAAAGTGCGAAACTATCTGGGCCCGGTGATGCTATACGGCGTCAACCTGATCAGTACGGTGGTGCTCACCGTGTATGTGATGATCAAGGTAAACCCCGAACTGACGCTCTACAGCTTGGCGCCGCTGCCGTTTTTGTCGCTGAGCATCTACTATGTGAGCAACCTCATACACCAGCGCAGCGAAGTGATACAACAGCATTTGGCCAAGCTGAATGTAACGGCTCAGGAAGTGTACAGCGGCATCCGGGTAGTAAAGTCGTATGTGCAGGAAGAGCCCATGATTCGCTATTTCTCATCCCAAAGCGAGGTGTACAAAGCCCAGTCGCTGCGCCTGACCCGCGTAGATGCCTACTTCTACCCCCTGATGCTGCTGATGATTGGCGCCAGCACCATCATTACCGTATACGTGGGCGGCATGCAGGTGATGGACGGCGCCATCACGCCCGGCAACATCGCCGAGTTTGTGATCTACGTCAACATGCTCACCTGGCCTGTTACATCGGTAGGCTGGATCGCTTCGCTTACCCAACAGGCCGCAGCTTCTCAAAAGCGCATCAACGAATTTTTGCGCATCGAGCCGGAAATTGT
This sequence comes from uncultured Saprospiraceae bacterium, assembly GCA_964406855.1. Classification (GTDB taxonomy): domain Bacteria; phylum Bacteroidota; class Bacteroidia; order Chitinophagales; family Saprospiraceae; genus JAUMBM01. The sequence goes on along the minus strand of CAYOTJ010000472.1, from coordinate 965 downwards.
AAGTCCTGTGCAGGCGCCCGGCCCCTTGCAGGGCGATATCGTTTTTGATCAGGTTTCGTTTACTTACCCCGATACCGGCGTACAAGCCTTGCACAACCTGAGCTTTCATCTGAAGCCCGGGCAGAAAATGGCCATCATCGGGCGCACGGGTTCGGGTAAAACCACCATAGCCGACCTGCTGGCCCGCATGTACGACGTCAGCAGCGGCAGCATCCGCATTGACGGCAAAGACCTGCGCGAACACGACCTCGACAACCTGCGCGCCCGCATCGGCTATGTGCCCCAGGATGTGTTCCTCTTTAGCGATACGGTGGCCAATAACATCGCTTTTGGCAAGCCCAACGCCACACCCGAAGAAATAAGCGCTTTTGCAGGTTATGCTGCCGTTTATGACGACATTGTATCCCTGCCCGACGGCTTTGGGACCTTAGTGGGCGAGCGGGGCGTTACCCTGTCGGGCGGTCAGAAACAGCGGGTATCCATAGCCCGGGCCCTGATCAAAGAACCGGACATCGTTATCCTCGACGACTGCCTTTCGGCCGTGGATACCAACACCGAACGACAAATACTGGGCTACTTCAACGATGCCCTCAGCCATAAAACGGCTATTGTCATTACCCACCGCATCTACAGCTTATTGGCTTTCGATCACATCATCGTACTCGATCAGGGCGCAGTGGTAGAGTCGGGCTCGCATGAAACGCTGCTGGCCCTCAAGGGCTACTACGCCGATTTGTATGAGCGTCAGGTAGTGGAAGAAAGCGAGGAGACGGCAGGTTGAGGTTAGGGCTAAGGTTGAGATTCTTAACCTTAGCCTCAATCTCAACCTCAGCCCACGCCGCTGCGGAGCCGCGTGAGGGGGTGCAGCGGTATGGGGCTGAACCAAGGGAGGGTTTCCCGACCGCTGGGGCAGCCCCATACCGCTGCACCCCCTCACGCGGCTCCGCAGCGGCTTAAGACCCACA
>CAYOTJ010000471.1:0-3456 GCA_964406855.1 uncultured Saprospiraceae bacterium | reverse complement strand
GGCGGGTCGCCGGGCTATCCGGTCGCAGGAGCTCCCTTTTATCCCTGCTGCGGGCAGGCGCCTCCGTTAGCGGCCCCCTCAACCTCAACCTCGTTGCATGTATACCACCCAAGCCTTATCTTTGTCTTACACAAACAACCGCATGGCTCAGATTACAAGCTTATCGCAATTAGACCCCCAATGGGCTGTACTCCTATGCCGACTACCTCTCGTGGCGGCTGGAGGAGGCTATTGAGCTCATCCGGGGGCGGCTGTTGAAAATGTCGGATATAGTCGTCGGCATCAGCGCATCTCCAGAGAGCTTAGTGGGCAACGCGGCCAAGGAAATGCGCCTCAAAAAAGACTTGTACGAGGAAAGAAGCGTACTCGAGTACTGTATCTTTGACCCCGAACGGGAGACGGTATGCCAACTGCACCTCACCGAGTCGGGGGCCTACAGCCTACCCCGCGTCTATATCAATGAAGATGCGCAGCAAAGCGTCATCTTCCCGGATCTGCGGATAGAGCTGGCGGAGGTGTTCTGGGATCGGTCAACTCCTTTATTGCTGCAACCATTTGATTAAAACTTTCCGACCTATTGTTGTTAATATCCAGATTGGCCCCAATTCTCTGCGCCGTTGTTAATTTGGGGAGTGAACGCAAGTTCGAGTATTCCGGGATTATCCGCCTTAAAAATTCAGAAGGTTTAGACATCGCATCAACATCTCTAAGTTCTGTACGATTTGAATATTGGTCCGACCTAAATCGGTTATAGGCAGCTTCTACAGCGGCTAAATCGCCCAGAAACCAACTTTCGAGTTCTTTGCAAATAATTCTAATTTTGTACTCACAGTTAATCTTACCTGCGATCAATCTTTCTAGATTTGATTTTAATGTTCTGCAGTCGTCATTATCTTGGTCTCTTGTGATGATGATTCTTGCACCAGGTATCTTGCTGATGCTTGGCACCGCAGTTTTTAAAGCCTTTTCCAAGTCCTGTTTACCTTGGTGCGGGTAAATTTGGTAATAAACGCCCTGAGGAATAATTTTAGGCACGATGATGTCTAAAACTTCTTTCAAGGAGGGCTCTTCAGTGAAAATATGAAGTACAATCATAAATTTGCGCCATTTATGTAATGGTTGCGCCAAAGCCAACCTAGCTGATTTTCCGTAGCCAATTGTTTCACCGTTGCATCGTCTTTTGCAGCTTTGATTTCCGTAAAGCCTTGCTTTTTTACCAAAAAATACAACTCATCTATCTTAACACCATTGACAAAATCAGGAGAGTGGCTAGAGACTAAAACCTGGCCTCCGCGTTCTGAATACTCTCTTATCTCTTCACACAATTGTAACAACAAATCAGGGTGAAGGAAATTTTCAGGCTCCTCAATGCACAAGAGTGGATGGGGGCTTGGGTCGTGCAATAATATTAAATAGGCAAACATCTTGATGGTGCCATCAGAAACAAACTTAGAAAGAAATGGATTTTTAAAGCTCTCATCTTGAAATCGTAGCAAGATCATACCATCCTCTGTTTCTTTTGCTTCTACTTTAGTGATTCCAGGGATTCTCCTTGGCAACTTTTCGAGAATTAAGTTGAATGTATCTCGGTGATAATCATACATGTATTTGGTTACTTGCGCAAGATTATGTCCTGTAATGGATAAATGTTCGCTGATCCCTGTTTCCGATAGATTCCGCCCGTATTCAATTTTAAAATTAGATACATACCAACGCTCTAATAGTGTGCGAAAAGCACTTATTACTTTGTATTTTTCAAATTGCCCCAGGCCTTTTATAGCCATAATATCGGGACTGGCTACTTTTTGATTTTCTCTGATTTCTTTGCTTTCCTTCGAGTCGTATTCGTCCTCATTTACAATAGCAGCACCTTCTCCATTCGAGAAATCCAAAAAGTGCCATGGCTTGCCATGTTGTCCACGCCTATATTTTAATATTTCTTTATGGATAAATGCTTTGCCTGATTCAAAGCCAATTTCCAATAGATAAGTAACAAGAGGTGGCCGTTCTTCGTTGATGAGAGGGTTTCTAAACTTTATTTCAAATTTTATCTTTTCCGTCAGTGCCGTATCCCTTGAAATTAATTCATGAAATCCTCCTCTTCTGTTGATGGCTATATTTACATTGGTTTGAAGGCAATCGCTAAGGAAGCCGAACACATCAAAAAAAGTACTTTTTCCTGAACCGTTAGGGCCAAGAAAAACGGCCATTTGAGGCAAATCTTTAATCGTTGTCCTTTTAAAGACTTTGAAATTTTCGACCGTAATACTTTCAATTTTCATTTAACCTCTGTTTTATAATCTCTCTTGTTGGGCAAAGATAGTCAAATCTTACTGGATTGCTCAAAAATATACATTCTTCTATCCCGCCCGCGTGAGGGACAGCAGCGGTATGGGTGAGGCACGAGCCCATAATAGCGTATGGCCCGACCCCGCCTCCTGCACCACACTGCCCATATCGGGCGATGCTTACAGGGGGCGGGGGCACGCCCAAAAAATAAAAATTTAAGGTTTTAGGAATTTAGCGGTAGCTATTTGACTGCCCTGCCCGAGGCTGAGCCAGTATAGGCCGGCGGTCAGGCTGCTGGTGTCGATGGGGGCGGGGTCGGCGGCGGCTGTGGCGGGCAGCCATTGCGGGAGAACGGGCCCGCCCAGGGCGTTGAAGACGCTGAGGCGGGCGGCCCCTTGTAGCCCGTGGGGGAGATATCTAAACTTTCCACAAACTTCTCTGTTCCAGCAAAGCGCAAGGTTACATCGGCGCACAAAAAAAACCAACGACCATGAAAGCTATATCTCTCGTCATTTTAGGGGGCGCTGTTATGGCTGCCCTGTACATCGCTTGTTTTACCCCTGCCAAAGCAGCCCAACGGCCCGCTACATTGGCCCATAACAATCAACCTATGGCAACTTCTTTCTTCGACTTTACCGCCAATTCTTTAGAAGGCCAACCCGTAGCCCTCTCCCAGTTTAAGGGCAAAAAAATCATCGTCATCAACGTGGCTTCCAAATGCGGCTACACCCCTCAGTATGCCGATTGGGAGCAGTTTTACCAGGCCAATAAAGATGAAGTGGTGGTGCTCGGATTTCCCTGCAACGAATTTATGGGCCAGGAGCCCGGCTCGGCTGCCGAGATCGCCGAGTTTTGCCAGCGCAACTACGGCGTATCGTTCCCCATGTTCGAGAAGGTAAACGTCAAAAAAGGTCCCGATCAAGCCCCGCTGTATCAATGGCTCACCACCCCCGAACACAACGGCTGGAATGAGCAGGAGCCCGGTTGGAATTTTTGTAAGTACCTGATTAACGAAAAAGGCGAACTAACCCACTTCTTTCCCTCTAATGTAAAGCCCGACAGCCAGCTATTTCTTGAGGCTATGGGGCTATGAGTTTTTTACGCGGGGGAGGGCTCCGTCCACGTCGCTGCGGAGCCGCGTGAGGGACAGCAGTTTACCCGGAAGAG
>CAYOTJ010000470.1:1705-3463 GCA_964406855.1 uncultured Saprospiraceae bacterium | reverse complement strand
GAGGCTTCCGCGAAGATACCATCCGAAAGTTTGGCCTGGGTTTTGCGCCTATGGCCGGAGATGCGTTGTTGGCAGCCGCCCGAAACAGGGGCTACGACATCCCTTTGCTGGAGCAATTGGGCTTAGTGAAGAACAACCGCGACTTTTTTCGCGATCGGGTTATGTTTTCCATCCACAACCTGTCGGGGAAAGTGATTGCTTTTGCCGGGCGCATCCTGCAAAAAGACCCCAAAGCGCCCAAATACATCAACAGCCCCGAAACGGAGATTTATTTTAAGAGCAAGGTACTTTATGGTCTCTACTTCGCCAAACAGGCCATTCGCCGCGAAGACGAATGCCTGCTGGTGGAAGGCTATACCGATGTTATTTCGCTTCATCAGGCAGGTATTGAAAATGCAGTAGCCTCTTCGGGCACTTCGCTCACCGTCGATCAAATCAGGTTGGTGAAGCGCTATACCCCCAATGTGACCTTGCTCTTCGACGGCGATGCTGCCGGCCTGAAGGCGGCGCTGCGGGGCGTTGATCTGCTGCTGGAGCAAGACCTCAACGTAAGGGTAGTGGTGCTGCCCGATGGGGAAGACCCCGATTCCTTTGTGCAGAAGATGGGCCTTACCGTCACCCGGGAGTTTATTGCAGCCAATAAAAAGGACTTTATCCTGTTTAAAGCCGGGCTGCTACTCGATGAGGCGGGCCATGATCCGGTAAGAAAGGCCGATTTGGTCAAAGACATCATCGGCAGTATGGCCCTCATCCCGGATCCCATAAAGCGATCGATCTATGCCAAAGAATGCGCCCGCCTCTTTAGCATGGATGAGTCGCTGGTAGTGGCGGCCATCAACCAGAAAATGGCCGTCAGCCTGCAAAAGGAGCAGCAGAAAAAGGCCGGCGCCCCGAGTGCAGGGCTGCCACAGTCACCAACAGCCGTTGTGGCTGGGCAGGAGGCCCCCGTTGGCGCCGCTGAATATCGGGACATCGGGCACGACTTCCAGGAGCGCGACCTGGCCCGGATTCTCATCCTCTTTGGAAAGGAGTGGTATGACGAGCGCGAGGGCCTTACCATTGGCCGGTTCGTCATCGACAACATAGAAGACGTCATTGATGCCTTCGACAACAAACTCTACCTGAGTCTGGCACAAGATGTTCAGCAGCGGCTACAGCAACAGCAGCCCTTGCTTTCACCTCAGGAGTACGTGAGGCACGAGCATGAAGGCATTCGTCAGTTGGCCCTCGACCTGCTCAGCATGCCCAACGAGCTCAGTGAAAACTGGGAGAAAAAATGGGGTATCATCCTCAATCAGGTTCATCCCGACGCCAACTGGAAGGAAGACAGCGAGCAGATGATCAAGCGATTCCGGCTTCGGAAGCTCAAGCGCGTATTGGAGCAGAACCTCCTAAAAATTAAGGAAGCAGAGGTCTCCGGCGATGCCGGGCAGATTGTGGTATTTCTGAAGTTGCACCACCGCATCAAAGCTATACACGACGAGCTGGCCCGACAGGTGAAGACGGTGATTGGTTAGCGGTAGCGTTGGACAAGGGATGGGAGCGGTATGGGGCCGACGGGGTCAGCTATTCTATTGACAAACAACCCATTGAGGCCCCATAAGAGCGTACAGCCCGGCGCCGCCCGTGCTGTCAGACAGGGCAGTGTGCTATGCGGCGTGGCCCCAAAATATAGCTCTTAATATTTCACGGATAGATGGCTTGCTTGTTTTTTTTAATAAAAACGGCCGCACTCCTTGTACGGGGAGCCCGGCCGAT
>CAYOTJ010000470.1:0-1695 GCA_964406855.1 uncultured Saprospiraceae bacterium | reverse complement strand
TGCGTTGCGGTTGATGCAGTTGAGGTCTTCGAAAGCGTGCTTGAGGCGTTTGACGAAAGTCTTTTCGCCTTCGCGCAGCCACACGCGGGGGTCGTAGTACTTCTTGTTGGGCTTGTCTTCGCCTTCGGGGTTGCCGATTTGGCCCTGGAGGTAGCCTTTTTTAGCCTCGTAATAATCGCGGATACCTTCCCAGAAGGCCCACTGCATATCCGTATCGATGTTCATTTTTACGGCGCCATAGCTGATGGCTTCGCGAATTTCTTCGCGGGAAGAGCCGGAGCCGCCGTGGAATACGAAGTTGACGGGGTTGGGGCCCAGGCCTAATTTTTGGCTGATGTGGTCCTGAGAATTTTTCAGGATGACAGGTTTGAGCTCTACATTGCCGGGTTTGTATACGCCGTGTACGTTGCCGAAGGCGGCGGCTACCGTGAAGCGGTGGCTCACCTTGGAGAGGTGCTCGTAAGCGTAGGCTACTTCTTCGGGTTGAGTATAGAGGCGGGAGTTGTCTATGCCTGAGTTGTCGACGCCATCCTCTTCGCCGCCGGTGACGCCCAGCTCTATTTCGAGGGTCATGCCCATTTTGGCCATGCGCTCAAGGAAGCGGGCGCTGATCTCGATGTTTTCGTGCAGGGGTTCTTCCGAGAGATCGAGCATGTGGGAACTATAGAGGGGGTAGCCGTTGCGCTCAAAAAATTTTTCACCGGCATCGAGCAGGCCCTCTACCCAGGGCAGGATATTGAGGGCGCAGTGGTCGGTATGCAGAATTACGGGTACGCCATAAGCTTCGGCCATCTGGTGTACGTGCATGGCGCCGGAAACGCTGCCGGCAATGGCGGCGCGCTGTCCTTCGTTCGAGAGGCTTTTACCCGCAAAAAAGACGCCGCCGCCATTGGAAAACTGGATGATGACCGGGGAGTTTACTTCGCGGGCCGTCTCCAGTACGGCATTGATGGAATTGGTGCCGATGACGTTTACAGCAGGTAAGGCAAAGTCTTTTTCGTTGGCGTAATTGAGCAGTTCCGTAACTTCTTGACCGTGAAGTACGCCTGCCCGAAACCGCGTAGAGGTTGATGTAGACATGTTTCTGCGATTTTTTGCTCCGCAAAGCTACAAAACAATTTGCGCTTTGCGGAGCAGAAGAAAATCGCATGAGGGCCTTATATTACGCCTTTTTCAGCTAAGTAGCGCTCGGCGTCGAGGGCGGCCATGCAACCGGTGCCGGCGGCTGTTACCGCCTGGCGGTAGACGTTGTCCTGGGCGTCGCCACAGGCGAATATGCCTTCAACATTGGTATAGGTGCGGCCCGGCGTAGTGAGGATGTAGCCGGAGGCATCCATGTTGATCCAATCTTTAAAGATACCGGTATTGGGTTGATGACCAATGGCCACAAAAAAGCCGCTGACGGGAACGTCGGTGGTTTCTCCGGTTTTGTTGTTGCGCACGCGCACGCCCTGTACTTCTTCTTCGCCTAAGATTTCTTCGGTTTCCGTATTCCAGTATACCTGAATGTTGGGCGTATTGGCCACGCGCTCCTGCATGATTTTCGAGGCGCGGAGCTCGTCGCGGCGCACCAGCATGTGCACTTTAGGGCAAAGTTTGGCTAAGTAGGTGGCTTCTTCGGCAGCCGTATCGCCGCCGCCAACGATGGCCACTTCTTTGCCGCGGTAGAAGAAGCCGTCGCATACGGCGCAGGCG
>CAYOTJ010000469.1:0-3473 GCA_964406855.1 uncultured Saprospiraceae bacterium | reverse complement strand
ACCGCGATGTGGTGAACGCCGCCGGCGGCGTTCACCACATCGCGGTAGCCTTCGGCCTGCTTGGTGAGGATTTCGTAAAGACCCTTGGCTTCGGCTTCCATGCGGGCATAGATGGCGTCGGCTTCGCCTTTGGCTTGCAGGCGGATGCGCTCGGCATCGGCTTCGGCCTCGATGATGGCGCGCTGACGGGCCACTTCGGCGGGGATGATGATGTTGGCGTTCTGGGTTGAGCGCTCGCGCTCGGCGCGGGCGGTTTCAGCTTTTTGCTCGGCTAAATAGGCCTCTTCGAGGGCCTTGGCCTGTTGTACTTTTTCCGAAGCCAAGGCGATGCGCAGGGCTTCGGCTTCCTTTTCGCGGCGCTGGGCCTCCGACTGGGCGATGGAGATGCGGGCTTCGTTTTCGCCGTTGATGGCCACGGCGTTGGCTTCGGAGGTGGCCACGCGGGTATCGCGCTCGGCCTCGGCCTTACCGATGCTTTCGTCTTTGGCGGCGAGGGCGATGCTGATCTCGCGGTCTTTGTTGGTATTGGCAATTTTGACGTCGCGGTCGCGGTGGGTTTCCGCAATTTGCACATCGCGCTCGCGGTCGGCGAGGGCTTTACCGGTTTCACCGATCTTTTCCTGCTCGGCCACCGAAATTTTAGCCTCGTTGATGGCTTTGGCGGCGGCCTCTTTGCCCAGGGCGGCGATGTAGCCCGACTCGTCCTTGATGTCGGTAACGTTGACGTTGATGAGTTTGAGGCCGATCTTCTTCAGCTCGGTATCGACGTTTTTGGAGATGTTCTCCAAAAATTTGTCGCGATCGGAGTTGATTTCCTCAATGGTCATGGTAGCGATGACGAGGCGCAACTGACCGAAGAGAATGTCCTTTGCCAGTTCCTGAATCTGCTCAGGGGTGAGGCCCAACAGGCGCTCGGCGGCATTGTTCATGCTGTCGGCCTCCGTAGAGATGGCAATGGTAAATCGGCAGGGCACATCCACGCGGATGTTCTGGCGGCTGAGGGCATTGGTGAGATTGGCCTCAATGGAAATGGGTTTGAGGTCGAGGTAGGCGAAGTCCTGAATGACAGGCCAGATGAAGGCTGCTCCGCCGTGGATGCATCGGGCGGAAGCGCCGCCGGTGCGGCCGTAGATAACGAGAATCTTGTCGGAAGGACAGCGCTTGTAGCGCGAAATGAGCGCGGCTACCGTGACGGTAAATACCACCGCCACAACGACAATAATAATAATGGGCGCCATAGTTATAAATGGTTTGGATTTACAATTTTTCTACCAGCAGAAATTCGTTGGCTTCGAGGGCTACTACCTTCACCTTGGCGCCCGACTCAATGCGGGCTTCCTGGTTGGTGGCGGCAGGCAGTTCGTGTACCGAGCCTTTTACGCTTACGAGCACCTTGCCCGTACCTTGGCGCAGGCCGGGTATGGGCAGGTACACCTCGGCTGTTTTGCCGACTGCGTCGGTCATCCGAAAGGAGTTGTCTTCGGCTAAGCGGTTGAGCTGGCGCACGAGTACAAAAAACAGGCCTACCATAAGGGCGCCCATTTGCAGACACACCAGCAATAGCAGCCAGGTATTGGAGATAAGCCCATAGAAAGAGATGCCGCTCCAGCTAAAACCCAGCAGAAAATTGATGAGGTTGCGCAGGGTAAACCACTGAAAACCGCCATCGTGGCCGCCGCCGTCGTGGTGGTGGTGGCCGCCGCCGCTGAAGTCGGCGCCATCATGAGTATCGGCCCCCACAAAGGTCATAATAGATTGAATGACAAAGACAAGGCTGGTAGGGAGCGCGATATACCAGAAAGTTCTTAACAGGGGGTCTAATGTTTCTAAGAAGTCCATACGAGCGTTTTTTGTTTTGGCCGACAGTTTGGGCGCGGCACAAAACAAATATAGGCTTCTTTGGGGAGCGGCGCAACAACAACAAGCGCTAAATTCGATAAATCAGGGGGCAAAGACGACCAAGGGGTTTAATTCCCCCCATCCTTCCGCTTAAAATCGCCCCGCTTCCAGGCGTCGAAGAATTGTTTCCAGGCCACCGGACTGAAGATGTTCATGGGCGGGCGCTGGCCGATGTAGTAATACTGGTTGGTTTGCCGACGGAGGTAGTAGTTGGCGTTTTCGCGGCCGTCGCGGGTTACTTCCGAGCGCATGCGCTGGAGGGCCTCTTCGGCCACATTTTCGGCGGCCATTTCCTGAAGCTCGGGGGTGACGTCCATGGCTAAAAATTCGAGGCGAAAGTGCTCGCGACTGGGCCAGGGGAATACGACGGTTTCGGGCAGGTTGATGACGTCGCGGGTCATGAGCTGCACGATGGAATACCGGCTGTCGGTGAGGGTATCGGGTATTTGAAAGCGAACAGACTGGTAGCCTATGGCCGAGAACTCGATGACATCGCCGAGCTCGACGACTAAGGAGAAAAAGCCGTCGAAATCGGAGTAGGTACCCCTGTTTTTATCCACTACTAAGATGTTGACGTAGGGCACGGGTACGAGCTGCTCATTGGCGCCGTCGAGCACCATGCCCGACAATTGTATCAACCTGGGTTCGTTATTCGTCTGAGCCCACAGGCCGCCCAGGCCGGCTAAAAGAAGCAGGGCGACGATCAGCGTTTTTTTAGGCATGTTTACCATAGTCTGCGAAATTGTCGGGTGGAGCGCCGCATGGGCGCCCCACTTATGTAAGACCTTTCCGAACGCCAAATGGTTTGACGTGCCGGCTTAATGGCTGTTTTTTTTCTTCTTCGGGGCTTCTGCTTCCAGAGCCATGTCCACCACCTCTTTCATGCGGTTTATGTAGATGATGTTCAGTCCTTTGATGTATTCGGCGCTGATTTCGGCCACATGTTTGCGGTTTTCTTCGCACAGCATGATGGTTTTCATACCGGCGCGTTTGGCGGCCAAAATCTTCTCTTTGATGCCGCCCACGGGCAGCACTTTGCCGCGCAGGGTAATTTCGCCGGTCATGGCTAAGTGGGGTTTCACCTTGCGGCCGGTAAAGACGCTGGTGAGAGCCGTAAGCATGGTAACGCCTGCCGAAGGGCCGTCTTTTGGTATGGCGCCCTCGGGTACGTGCAGGTGGATGTCGCGCTGATCGAAGAGGCTATCGTCTATGCCCAGCATATCGGCGTTGGCCTTGATGAAGCTCAGGGCTGTGGTGGCCGATTCTTTCATCACGTCGCCGAGGTTACCGGTGAGCGTAAGGCGGCCGGCGCCCTTGCTAAGGCTGGCTTCTATAAAAAGAATTTCGCCGCCTACCGAGGTCCAGGCTAAGCCGATGGCTACGCCGGGCGCCTCTGCGGGTTGGGCCGCATCGGAACCATACCGGGCAATGCCGAGTATATTGTGCAGTTGTTCGACTTTAATGTTGGGGTCGAAAGCTTCTCCCATAGCCACCTTCTTGGCTACGTGTCGCATGACGGCAGCCAATTGGCGTTCCAGAGCGCGCACCCCCGACTCTCGGGTATAGCTGTGGAT
>CAYOTJ010000468.1:0-3484 GCA_964406855.1 uncultured Saprospiraceae bacterium | reverse complement strand
AGCGGGGAGTTGGTGTGCAGGCCAGGAGGGTGGGATCCCACCCTCTTCTACAAAGATGATGGTAAGTACCAAAGCGTTCGCCACCGGGAGGGGCGCCAAGACCGCCTGCTTCTGCCCGAGTTGTGCCAGGTAGCGGGATTTCTAACTTTGCAGGTAGATTCCCGTAGAAAGGCAACTGCCGCGAAAGTAATATCTTTGTACAAAGACCTGTGGCCGGCTCATGGATGCAACCCGCAAGATCATACATATAGATATGGATGCGTTTTACGCTTCGGTGGAGCAGCGCGACTTTCCGGAGCTGCGCGGTAAGCCGGTAGCTGTGGGCGGCGCTCGGGCGCGGGGGGTGGTGGCGTCGGCCAGCTATGAGGCGAGGCGGTATGGGGTGCGCTCGGCTATGCCTGGTATGACGGCGAGGCGACTGTGCCCGGAGTTGATTTTTGTGAGGGCTCGCTTTGAGGTATACCATCAGGTGTCGGAGCAGATTCGGGAGATATTTTTGAGCTATACCGATTTGGTGGAGCCGCTGTCGTTGGACGAAGCTTATTTGGATGTGACGGAGCCCAAGCAGGGGCCGCTGTCGGCTACGCTGATAGCCGAGGAAATCCGGCGACGGATAGTGGAAGTTACCGGACTGACGGCTTCGGCGGGGGTGTCGTTTAATAAGTTTTTGGCCAAGGTGGCTTCCGACATCAATAAGCCCAACGGGATGAAGGTGATCACGCCGGCTGAGGCGGTCGACTTTTTGGATGCGCTGCCGGTGAGTAAGTTTCATGGCATTGGGGAGGTGACGGCCAAACGGATGCAGCGCATGGGCATAAGTACGGGCGCCGACCTGAAGCGCTATGAGGAGGTGGAGTTGGTGCGGCTGTTTGGAAAGGTAGGCCGCCATTACTACCGCATTGTGCGGGCCGACGACCAACGGCCGGTGAACCCGCATCGATTGCGCAAGTCGATAGGCGCCGAGCGCACCTATGCCGAAGACCTGCACGAGCTGAGCGCTATGCGCGAGAAAGTGAGGGAGCTGGCGGCTATTGTATTCCGGCACATGGCCGAAAAAAATAACTTTGGCCGCACGGTGACGCTAAAGCTGAAAACGCCCGATTTCAGGATATTCAACCGGAGCCGGTCGTTTGGCAGCGAGCTGCGCCGGCTGGAGGACCTGGAGCAGGCCGTGCTGGGGTTGCTGGAGGAGCATGCCGAAGAAGTAGGCGCCGTGCGGCTACTGGGCGTGGCGGTGTCGAACTTGGAGCGGGAACAGTTGGGGGCAGGCATACAACTGCTTCTGGATTTTGGGGAGGAGTTTTTGTAAACGTTGGTAGTCAATGGGTTGGTTGGCAGGTTGTAGCCGGCGAGGGAACTTTTTGACAAAAAAATAAGTTTAGGTCTTGCGAGATTGCACAAAGGTTGTATCTTTGCATCGCCTTTTTTGAAAGGGGGTAAAAACCTGCCAAAAAGGTTGATTGATTCGGTAGCTCAGCCGGTAGAGCAATACACTTTTAATGTATGGGTCCTGGGTTCGAATCCCAGCCGAATCACTGGCCCCGCGAGGGGAAAATGTTGGAAAGGCCTTAGTTCTTTGGAGCTAAGGCCTTTTGCTTTTGGCGGTGGAGCGGGCAGGTTCGTCGTTTTTAACAGGCGTATTGGCCCAAGCCGCTGCGGAGCCGCGTGAGCGGTGGAAGCGGTATGGCCCGACCACAAGGAGGGCCATAAGAGCGGACGACGCGACCCCGGCCCCCAAGTATATGGCCATAGCAGGAGCGGGCGCTCAAGGGGCCGGGGGCACGCCCCAAACACGCTCTTTTTCTGGATTTTGCGTTAGGAAGGTGACAAAACTTAATATCAGGTACATGAATGTGTGCTGGTAACACTTTCATGATGTATATTTGCTGAGTAGTCTGGCGATACCCTTTACAGAATTATTGAAGTTACATCACATGAAAGCATTGGAGGAGTTGGTTAATCTGTTTGAAAAAAGCAGGTTAGTCAGGAATGAACTATGGCCGGCAATCTTGGCCCCGCAGTCGATGATGGCCGATCTCTATCACAGCATAGCCGGCGGCAACGTGCATACCGATGATGACGCCCGCCAAAAACTATTCCCCGACGACCCCGATGCGCTGCGCTTTAACAGGGTAAAAAACCGCCTCAAAGAGCGACTCACCGATGTTGTTTTTCTCCTCGACTTCAATCGCTGGGACGGCCCCGAACGCCAGAAGAGCTACTATGAATGCCTGAAAAAATGGTCGGCTGCCATGATACTGACGGCCAAAAACAGCAAAGCTGCGGCCGTAGAATTGCAGGAAAAGGTACTGAAGCAGGCTATTCATTTTGAGTTTACCGACCTCATTTTGCAGGCGCTGTCGAGCCTCAAACTCCACTATGGCTCTATTGAGGGCGACGTAAAAAAGTTTGAGCACTACCGCGGGTTGTACAACCACTACCGGCAGGTGTGGCTGCTGGAAAATGAGGCGGAAGACCTCTACACCTTGCTGGTGAGTCGCTATGTAGCCAGCCGGGGCCTCAAGGAAGATATGACCGCAATGGCCCGCGATTATTACGACCAGATTAAGGACGCGCTGACCGTTTATCCTTCCTTCCGGCTGCACCTCTGCGGCCGACTGCTGGAGCTCATGGTGCACAGTAGCGAAAACGACTATCGTAAAACTGCTGAAGTGTGCGAAAACGCCATCACTTTTTTCGAGCAGAAGCCTTATGAGAGTCATCTTCCGTTGCAAGTGTTTTACTATCAGTTGATTGTGTGTTATGTGCAGTTGCGCTCATTTGAACAGGGCGCGGCCATTATGCAGAAGTATGAGCAAATATTCGAGCCGGGCTCATTCAACTGGTTTAAACTACAGGAGCTCTTTTTTATGCTGGCCATGCATACCGGCAACTACAACGAGGCTTGCGTGACCTACCAAAAGACTACCGCGCATGCCCGGTTTTCGGGTCTGCCCGACTCCATTCAGGAAATCTGGCGCATATTTGAGGCCTACAGCCACTACCTGCTGTTGGTGGGCAAGGCGACTGCCTCGGGCCAGGAGGGGAGCTTCCGCGTGAGCCGCTTCCTCAATGAGATACCCCAATATTCAAAAGACAAGCAGGGGATGAACATCCCGATTCTCATTGCCCAGATCCTGTTTATGTTTGCCGATGGCAAATACGGCAAGTCCATCGATCGCATGGAGGCCATCGAAAAGTATTGTAGCCGCTATCTCAAGCGCAACGATACTTTTCGCAGCAACTGCTTCATTAAGATGCTGCTTCAGGCGCCTGAGGCGGGCTTCCACCGGGAGGCTGTAAAACGCCACGCGGCCAAATGGCTCGACATGCTTCGCACCATGCCCATCGAAATCTCTAACCAAGGTTACGGCGTCGAAATCATTCCCTACGAAGAACTCTGGGAGATGGCCTTAGCGTCGTTGCAAATGAAGAGTGTAAAGCGCGCCCAGCAAAAATAAAAGCGCAGGCGCGCGCGTATGTG
>CAYOTJ010000467.1:2923-3488 GCA_964406855.1 uncultured Saprospiraceae bacterium | reverse complement strand
GGCCGTGCGCTGGAATGTGGCCAACACCCAATTGGCGCCGGTGAGTTGCGCCGAAGTAGACATTCTGCTTTCGGTTGACGGGGGCCTCTCCTACCTCATTGTGCTGGCGGCGGGCGTGCCCAATAACGGACTCTATGCCGTAGATGTACCCGTATTGGCTACCGAAGCGGCCCGGGTGATGGTGGTATGCGCCGGCAACATCTTCTTCGACGTGTCGAACAACAACTTTAGCATTGGCGCGCCGGCAGCGGGCTTCGTACTGAGTACCCAGCCCAATGCGCTGAATACTTGCGGCGCCGATGCCCTGACCCTATCGCTGAGCGCCGATAGCACGGCTGGGTTTGAGGGGCAGGTAGCCCTTGGGATATCGGGGCTGCCGGAGGGCGTGACGGCTACCTTTGCCCCCGACACCTTGGCAGCCGGCAGCAGCGGCGCCCTGACCCCGCGCATCCCGTGGATGCTGACGGTGAAGACGGCCTAGAGCGGCATCATGGACCGGGGGCTGGTGCGGGCGATGGTGACCGGGCACAGGGAGCTGTAGGTGGGCGAGGGCCTGGAGCGCCGC
>CAYOTJ010000467.1:0-2913 GCA_964406855.1 uncultured Saprospiraceae bacterium | reverse complement strand
GGCCTGGGCGCCGGCGGCGCCCTCACCGTCGGCAGCGGCGCCCTGACCCTCGGCGGGCTGGCGGCAGCCGAGCCGGGTCAGTACCTACTCACGTTGGCGGGCAATGGGCCCACAGGGGAAGCGCTGGCCGGCTTCGTGCTGAATGTGAGTCCGGCCCTACCCGACCCCATACAGCCCATAGCGCCCGTAGACGGCGCTTTCAATGCGGCCCTGCAGCCGCTATTGGTATGGAATACAGCCCCTGGCGCCGATACCTATACCCTTCAGGTAGCGGATAACAGCAGTTTTTCGCCCCTGCTGCTGGAACAGTCGGGCCTGACGGGCGACAGCTACCTACTGCCCAACGACCTACCCGACGGCGACACCTTGTACTGGAGGCTGAAAGCCGCTAATACCTGTGGCGAAGGCGCGTTTGGACCTGCGCACGTATTTTCCACAACGGCCATTGTATGCGTGACCTTAGCCAGTGAAGACCTGCCCCTGTTCATTACCCCCAACGATACCACTACCGTTGTGGCTACGATAAACTTTCCGATAGCCGGCATTGTGACCGATGTGAATGTACCCGTACTGGCGGGAACCCACGACTGGATCAACGACCTCAACTTCTTCCTTCGCAGTCCGGCAGATACCACCATTGCCCTGCTGGGGCCCGTCTGCTGGGATGAAGATCACTTCAACATCCGCCTCGACGATCAGGCGACGGCGCCCTATGGGGCTATACCCTGCCCCCCTGTAGACGGAGGGCTCTACCAGCCCCGCTCTCCGCTGTCGATCTTCAACGGCCAAAACCCGGAAGGAACCTGGGCGCTGCGCGTCTTCGATTCCTGGGCTGCTGACGGAGGCGAGCTCGCTGAATGGTCGCTGGAGGTATGCTACCTGCCCCTGCCCAATGCCGGCTGCGCCCTGCGGGCCGAAGCGGCCGTAGCGGCTACAGGCTGTACGCCCTGCGCCAACGACGTATCACTGACCGTATCGGGAGCTACCGGCCAGACGGCCTATCTGTGGAGTAACGGGGGGCGCGAGAACACGTTGCGCAATGTATGCCCCGGCAATTACACCGTAACCGTAGTGGATGCGGCGAGTTGCTCGGTAACGCTGGATGTGGCGGTGGAGGCGCCCGTCGACTTCCTGACGGTAAGCGCCGAAGCCACCCCTGCCCAGGACGCCAACAACGGTAGCGCCGCAGCCACGGCCACTGGCGGCACGGCCCCGCTGAGTTATGCCTGGAACACCGGCGATACGACCGCTGCAATTGCAGAATTGGCGCCAGGGGTATACAGCGTCACCGTCACCGACGCCAATGGATGTACCGCTACAACCGAGGTGGTGGTAGAGTTTGTGACGGGAACGAGCGATCTGCCGGGATTGAACCTGTTTAAGCTGCTGCCCAACCCCACTAGCGGGCAGTTTCAGGTATTGCTGGCCTTCGACGAGCAGGAAGACGTTACGGTAGAGCTCTACGCCGCCAACGGGCAATTGTTGCAGCGGAGCGCACAGCATGGACAACGGCAGCAAATAACGTTTGATCTGGCGAACCAAAGCGACGGCATATTCTTTATATGGGTACACACTGCCCGCGGCTCTGTGAGTCGGCCGGTGGTATTGGTAAAAAAATAATAGGAGGCCGGGATACTGCCCGGCCTCCAATCTCGTATAAGCTTATGCAGCCTGTAGTGGCCTCCCCTCAGGAGGCGAGAAATCGTACAGCTCAACTTTAACACATGAAAGCGGAAACAGACCTGATGGCTTCACGGCTTCTTTCTTTGCAGCGGGCGCTGGAACCGCACTTTGGCAAATTAGATGAGGATGTATGGCGCCAGATTGGCCCTCAGGTAGAATGGGTGGTGTTGAAAGCCGGGGAAACACTCTTCCGGGAAGGCGATGTTGGCAATAGTTTTTATTTGGTTCTCAGCGGACGACTGGCGGCAAAGGTAGCCCGGGAGGATGAATTGGTAACCATCAATGAAATTGGTCGGGGTGAGCCGCTGGGCGAGATGTCATTGCTCAACGACGAGCCTCGCAGCGCCACCATAATAGCCCGAAGAGACAGCATATTGGCTAAGTTCAGTAAGCCCCTGTTTGATCAGATGCTGCTGATTTCCCCTAACATGGTGCAACATCTGCTGCGCAACTTAGCTACCCGCCTGCGACAAGCCGGCACGACCTCTCCCCGCCAGAGCCGATATAGCGCAATAGCGGTATTGCCCCTGTTGGCATCGCCAGATGCAGACAATTTCTGCCGGAAGTTTACTGAAACCCTGAGCGCCCATGAAGCCAGCGCATGGATTACCCGCCGGCATTTGCAACAGGCATTAGAGACAAGCGACCCGCCTGTTGAGGGCGAATATCGGGAGCGGCTCAATCTCTGGTTTGACGAGCAAGCACAACGCTCCCAACTATCGCTTTTTCAGGCCGACGCAACCGACGCGCAATGGACCCAGGCTTGTCTGCGCCATGCCGATGTAATCATTCTGCTGGCTAAAGCAGATGATCCGGCGGAGCTGACGGCCATTGAGCGGCAGTTTTTACCGGAAAATCAGTTGCACGACAAAAAATTATACCTGATCCTGTTGCACGACGATCCGCGCAGGCCGCCGACACATACGGCCAACTGGCTACAAAAACGCCGCATCTGGAGGCATTTTCATCTCTGTCCGCATCTGCCTGCCGACATGCAATGGATAGCGCGCTGCCTTCAGGGGCGGGAAGTGGGCTTGGTGATGGCCGGAGGCGCAGCCCGAGGGCTCTCGCACTTTGGCATTTATAAGGCATTGGTTGAACGCGGCATACCCATCGACCACTTCGGGGGTACTTCTGCCGGCGCTATCATGGCCGGCATATTGGCGTGCCACCCCGACCCACGGGAAGCCTACGAAACCCTCAAGCGCATGTGCCTGCACAACCCTACCA
>CAYOTJ010000466.1:795-3493 GCA_964406855.1 uncultured Saprospiraceae bacterium | reverse complement strand
CTCTTATGGGCGCGCCCCCCAAAGGGCGCGCCCATAAGAGCGGACGACCCGGTGGCGTGGCGGGCCTGTGTGAATGCCTATGAAAGGCAGATGCCTATGGCCCGCCACGACAGCCCCCCTAAAAATCACCATCCCAATATTTTCTGTATCTTGCCCTGAAAATCAGAACTTTCAGCCATGAATAACACCTTGCTTTCGGGCCCTATGGAGGGCTATACCAATGTGGATGCTTTTGTGGAGGCGCTTTACGGGATGGAGGCGGCGGAGGCCATACCGCTGCTGGAGGGCGCGTATGCCCGGCTGGCCCCTGCCGATAAGCCCGACGATGCGCATGTGCAACAGTTGGGGCAGTTGATGGGCTGCTTCTGGAACCTGTTTCAGGGTCAGGCGCTGGTGCATGAGAAGGCCGACTTTGCGGGCGCCCTGCAGTATATGCAATTGGCGACTCAGGGTTTTGAGGCACTGGAATTGGAGGGTTTTGCGGCTTTGGCTAAGGCTTTTGGTTTGTATTACCAGGCGGTGGTACACATCCGCACTTCTAATTATCAGGCTGGGCTCGACAACATCAAGGCTGCGCGGGAGCAGTTTGGCCTTGTGACCAATTATGGCCGCAATTATGAGCCTTTGGTGGATGCGTTGGAGGCCGAAGGTTACTTTGTGGCCGGTATACAGGAGTTGATGGCATTAGACATTGACCGGGCCCAGATAGACATAGAAAAAGCTGTAAATGCCTCGCGCAAGGTGGCTCAGGAGCATTGCGCGCCCGACTCGGCGGAGTATTGGTTGTATATGGGGCTGGCCGACTACTATGCCGCCTATACGGGCTACATGGTGCAGATGAGCAGCCTCAACACCCTTGATTTTGGCTACTTTGGGTATGCCGATAACGAAGCGGCCCAACATGCTGCCGGGGCCATAGACAAGTTGGCGAAATGCGCCGATCTGGGCGAGGTGACGCAAACCAACCTGAGGTTGGCCAAAGCTACCCATCTGTTGTCGGAAGTGGTATTTACGATAGGCCATGCGATGGCGCAGTTGCTTCAGGGCGCTACCGACGGCATTGACTTTGATACCAAGGCTCTGAAAAAAATGGCCGACAGCGCCCGCAAATTGGCCATAGAGATGGGGGAGGTAGGCATAGTGATGACCCGGCTGAGCAAGCAGGTGGGGCAGATGGTGCAGCATGTGGAGACCCTGCTGCAGGCGCGCAACGCCAAGCGGCAACCCGCGCCTGCCCGTGCGCAGGAGGGCCATGCCGCCATAGCCGAACTGCTGCAGGCCGGCAAAACCGACAAGGCCTTGCGGGAGCTGCTAAAGACTACCGTCGACCCGGATCTTTTTCAGCAATTGGTGGTGCTGAGCGGCAAGTTGAGTCTGGCCCAAAAGCACCTCAACTTAGGCTTTATGAGCGCTCAGGAAGCCCAGCAGCAGGAGAGCCAGGTAGCTGCGGCGCTGCTGAGTTTTTTATAGCCCCCATCGGATAAGAAAAGCGCTATTTTCCCAGCAATTACTATCTTAGCCGCCCGAGTTATCCGAATCTTATGGCCACTCCCAAAAAAACAACTGCTGCTGCGCCGGCGCCGGCGCCAAAAAAACCTGCGCTCCCCGTATGGCTCCAGCCCCGCTGGGCTACGGCGCTGCTAATAGCGGTATCGATTGTGCTGTATGCCAATACTTTCCGGCATGGCTATGCCCTTGACGACTCCATTGTGATTACCGAAAACATGTTTACGCAGCAAGGCGTTAAGGGGTGGCCGGGTATCTTTGGGAAAGATACCTTCTTTGGCTACTTCAAGGTGGAAGGCAAAGACCGGTTGGTGAGCGGCGGCAGATACCGCCCGTTATCGCTGGCGCTGTTTGCGCTGGAGTATCAGATTTTTGGCAACAGCCCCGGCGCCATGCACGTGGCCAATGTGCTGTGGTATGCCCTTACGGTAGCGATGTGCTACTATGTATTTTTACTGCTCTTTGGGGCCGGCGAAGGCGCTTTGCGGCCCAGCTCGGCCAAGGCCCACTATTGGGCGCTGGGCGCAGCCCTCATTTTTGCCGTGCACCCGCTGCATACCGAGGCGGTGGCCAACATTAAAGGCCGCGACGAGATATTGAGCCTGCTGGGCAGCATGGGCGCGCTGGCCTTGGTGTTGCGCGCTTATGTAGGGCGGCAGCCGGCGCTGCTGGTCGGGGCTTTTGTGGCGTTTCTGCTGGGGCTTTTGTCTAAGGAAAATGCCATCACTTTCTTAGCGGTGGCGCCGCTGGCGCTATGGCTCTTTGCGCGAGCCGGCGTGCGGCAGGCTATAGTTTATACGCTGCCGCTGCTGGGGGCTGCCGTAGTGTTTCTGCTTATTCGGGGGGCGGTTATTGGCTGGGATTTTGGCCCCGAGAGCCGCGAGCTGATGAACAACCCCTTTTTGAAGTACCAGGCCGGTCGTTGGGTTGATTTTAGTACCGGCGAGCGGCTGGCTACCATAACTTACACCTTGGGCAAGTACCTGCAATTGCTGGTGGCGCCTTACCCCCTCACCCACGACTACTACCCGAAGCAGGTGTCCATTATGCGTTGGACCGACTGGCAAGCGGCGCTCAGCCTGCTCGTTTACCTGGCGCTTATCGGCTACGGGCTGTGGGCTTTGTGGCGGCGGCAGTGGCCGGCGTTTGTGATTTGGTTCTTCTTAGCTACGCTTTCCATAGTGTCCAATCT
>CAYOTJ010000466.1:0-785 GCA_964406855.1 uncultured Saprospiraceae bacterium | reverse complement strand
GAACGTGCGCGAGAATTATTTAAAGAAGGTTTACGTTTGTATGACTTAAGACGTTGGGACGAAAATGCAGAGGTATATGCTGCTAAAGCCCCTACTGTATCATTCACTTATACTAACTACAAAATCTCCAATTTGGTATTCCCCATTGGCACCAATATGTCGGAGCGCTTCCTGTTTATGCCTTCGGTGGCCTATGGGTTGGCTTTTGCCGGCTTGCTGGCACACTTCTTTTTTAGAGATAAGAAGCAATTAGCGCGCCCCGGCGCCCTGTTGGGCGCTACGGCGGCCGTAGCGCTGTTGTATGGCGGCATCACCGTAGGCCGCAACCCGGTTTGGAAAGACAACTACACCTTGTTTACCACCGATGTAGCCGCCTCGCCCAACAGCGCCAAACTGCGCAATGCCGCCGCCGGCGAGCTCAGCAACTACTGGCTGAAACTGCCCGACCGCGATGCCAACCGCCAGCCGCTGCTGGAAGCCATCGGCCATGCCAAAGAGGCCATCCGCATACACCCCACTTACCTGAATGCTTACCTGATCTTGGGCAACTGCTACAACTATGCGCAAGAGTACGATCAGGCCATAGCTACTTATAAGGCCGCGCTGGCCCTTGACCCTGCCTACGAGCAGGCCGATGTAAATATGGCCCTCACTTACCGCGATGCGGGCCGCTACTACGGCGAGCAGAAGGGCGATTTGGCGCGTTCGCTGACTTATTTGGAGGAAGCCTACCGCCAAAACCCCAACGACTACGAAACCCTGCGCCTGCTGGGCGTAGCCAACGG
>CAYOTJ010000465.1:1068-3495 GCA_964406855.1 uncultured Saprospiraceae bacterium | reverse complement strand
TCGGCCCTGCGGGCTGCCTCCCTGAGGTCGGCCCTACTCCGCATCGCTAGGCCGGGCGCCCTACTCCGTGAGGCCGATGCCCCACAAATGTCGCCTGCCTGCCTAATTTAGCGAAAACTGCAACACCGACGAAGCCGAGTTGTGAAACATCAACTCCGACACATAAGGCCGCATAAAGTCTACCAAAGGCATGCGGTCAATCTCGTTCATCAACGCTTCCTCCGAGTCGGCTACCATCACGGCCCACACCCGCGAGCGATCAAGCGCCAGGCTGTAGCCCTGCACTACGCCTTCCACCAGCATCTGATTGATGACGTAGCGATGGCGCGGAATCAGCGCCATAAACTCCTCGGTCATGGTCTCGGGGAGCTCAAACTCCACCATAAATGCTCTTTTCATATTCTGTCGCGATTATAAGGGCTGAACATCTTCTGGGTCTGGGTACTGTGTCAGGCGTCTTTTAAAAAGCGCCCCGAGGCTGGAGGGCCTCCGTTGCGCCATACATACCGCGCGCCAACAGGTCTCTGTGTATAAAACCCAATGAACACCCGCCTGCGCACAAAAACTGTCTGGTGCAAACTATAACAAAATGTCGCCATTGGGCGTATTGTTCACTACCACGCCAGATCGGCCATGTCGTCGTCTAATTTGGGCGGCTGGTAGTCGCGCTTGGTTTGGGCGCGCTGCCGCTGTCGCTCCAGCACTAATCGGGCCAACCCTATATTGGCAGGCTCCGCAGCCAGCGGGTGCAACGCGGCGCTCACCCGCGCTTCGTCTATGTCCATGCGATACATCAAACTCAACAGCCATTCCAATCGATGTTCTATCAGCCAGGCAATGTGGTTTGATAATAGCTCGAAAAGCTCATCTTCAGTAGGAGCGCCGGCATCGTTGTCCCACTCAAAGTCGCGCCGGATCAGCGCAGCCGCAGCCTGTAGCTCGGCGTTGGTTGTAACGGATTCAGACATAGCTCAAAATCATACGCCAAAAGTATAATGCAACCATGCCGCAAAAGTACGGGTATTTTGCCGCCCCGGCCGCTAAAAGCCACTTATTTTTAAATAGTTGGGGCGTTCTACTTGCGCAATGCTCCAAAAGGTGCTATATTTGCAGCCAAGACAGAAAACCACAAAAAGAGGGCGCTACACAGCGCCCTCTTTTTATTGTAATTCTCTAAGCACGGATTTATAAATCTTCTCTTGGAGAACTATAGCTGTACCGCACGAAACAACCACTTGGCAAAACCGATGGTAGAAGAAAAAATTTACGACCTGCTGGAAGCAAAATTCGCAGAGCCCGAGTACGCCGACTGTTTTCTCATTGAGTTGAGTCTGCATGCCGGCAAGCGGCTTGAGGTAATCATCGACGCCGATACAGGCGTCAATTTTGATCAGTGTACCCACATCAGCCGCTACCTCGAAAGCAGGCTCGACGAAAACGCCTGGCTCGGCGACGATTACACCCTCGAAGTGTCTTCGCCCGGTGTCAGCCGCCCTCTGAAGCTCTGGCGCCAATACCCCAGAAATGTGGGCCGCACCTTAGAGATTGTCCTCAAAGACGGCGCCCAACACAGCGGCCAACTGCTGGCCGTACACGAAGACCACCTCGATCTCGAAGAAACCGTCAAGCGCAAGGAAGGGAAAAAGAACATCACCGAAAAGGTGGTGCGCAACATCCCCCCCGACGCCATTGAAAAAGCCATTGTCAAGATTTCTTTCAAAGAATAGTATTATGAATCTGGTAGACGTCTTTTCAGACTTCAAAGACGGCAAAAACATCGACCGCCCCACTATGGTGCGCGTTATGGAAGATGTATGCCGCACCCTCATTCGAAAAAAGTACGGCTCCGACGATAACTTCAACGTCATCGTTAACCCCCAGAAGGGCGACCTCGAACTCTGGCGCGTGCGCGAAATCGTACCCGACGGCGAAGTGACCGACGAACGGAGCCAAATATCCATCTCCGAAGCCCTCACCATTGATGAAGACTATGAGGTGGGCGAAGAATGCTTCGAACAACTTTACCTCATCGATTTCGGGCGCCGGGCCATCATGGCGGCCCGCCAGACGCTCATCTCCCGCATCATGGAGCTCGAAAAAGACGAGGTGTACCGCAAATATACCGATCGCATCGGCGAGCTCGTTACCGGCGAAATCCATCAGGTGCTCAAGCGCGAGCTCCTCGTACTCGACGATGCCACCGGCACCGAACTGGTGCTGCCCCGGGCAGAGACCATCAAAGGCGATTTTTTCCGCAAAGGCGATATCGTGCGGTCTGTTATCAAAGAAGTCGAAATGCGCAACAATAATCCCGTGGTTATCTTGTCGCGCACCGACGGACTGTTTCTCGAAAAACTCCTCGAACAGGAAGTGCCCGAGATCGAAGACGGCCTCACCCTCCCCGCCTCCGCGCTCAACGCGCTCAGA
>CAYOTJ010000465.1:0-1058 GCA_964406855.1 uncultured Saprospiraceae bacterium | reverse complement strand
CATCAGCGTCAAAAACATCGTGCGCCTTCCCGGCGAACGCGCCAAGGTGTCTGTCGAATCTTATGACGACCGCATCGACCCCGTAGGCGCTTGTGTAGGCATGAAAGGCTCTCGTATCCACGGCATCGTCCGGGAACTCAACAACGAGAACATCGACATCATCAACTACACCAATAACGTCAGCCTTTATATTCAGCGAGCCCTGACGCCCGCCAAGGTGTCGTCTATCGACCTCGACCAGGCCAATGCTCACGCCAGGGTTTACCTCGAACCCGACCAGGTGTCGCTGGCCATCGGCAAGAGCGGCACCAACATCAAATTGGCCAGCCGACTCACCGGTTACGAAATTGACGTATTCCGCAACAACGACGAGATTGAAATCGACGACGTCGATCTCGACGAGTTTAAAGACGAAATCGACGAGTGGGTAATCGAAGCCCTCAAGTCGATCGGCTGCGATACCGCCCGCAGCGTCTTGTCGCTGAGTATGGAAGAACTTATCCGCCGCTCCGACCTCGAAGAGGAAACCATTCAGCACGTCCTCAATGTGCTGGCTTCCGAATTTGAAGAATAAAAGCGACCATCGGGAACCAAAACTGCCGGAGGGGCGTTCATGTGCCCGTCCGGCAGCTATTTTTAGCCTTTCACGCCCTCGCCAAGCTGCAATAGCCACATAAATACCTGTTTTTCCTAAAAAGAAATTATTGATAACACCTTTTTAAGCTTATCTTTGCGTCGGTTTATGCCCGGAAAAAGTCCTGATCGTCGGCCGTTTTTCATCTTCACGCCTTCGCTGCGCCAGTTATTTGAAGAATCTTAACCGTCGGGGTTTCCCTTTGTCAGGTATTCGTTTCAGGGTATCGGCCCTAAAATATTCGAATGGAGAGACGTTTAATCAAGGTTGCTACTGAGCTGAACGTAGGTTTACACACCATCGTAGAGTACCTCAATGCCAAGGGCTTCGACATCGAAGACAAACCCACCGCTAAGGTAACCGATGCCATGTACGCCGAATTGCAAAAGGAGTACCAAAAGTCAGTAGACATTAAAGAGAAGGC
>CAYOTJ010000464.1:0-3496 GCA_964406855.1 uncultured Saprospiraceae bacterium | reverse complement strand
CCGCTTCATCGCCGTTGGGTTCTTCCTCTTCTCTGGCAATGACGGTTATATCGTCAATGGAGTCGTCTTCGTCGAGGCGAATGACGCGCACCCCTTGGGTGGCGCGTCCCATGACGCGCAAATCGTCGACGGGCATCCGAATCACTACGCCCGAACGGTTGGAGATCATCAGATCGTCGGTTTCGCGCACGGCTTTGATGGCGATGACGGCGCCGGTTTTATCCGTTACGAGCATAGTGCGCACCCCTTTGCCCCCGCGAGAGATGAGTCGGTATTCTTCATACTCAGAGCGTTTGCCCATACCTTTTTCACTCACCACCAGCAAGGTTACATCTTTTTCTGTTTCGGGGTCGATGCACACCATACCTACTACTTCGTCGGCTTTGCCCTGAAGCGCAATACCCCGAACGCCGGCAGCCGTGCGCCCCATTGGCCGCACGTCGGTTTCCTCAAAACGAATTACGTTGCCCCGGCGGGTAGCCTAAAATATCTTGCTGTTGCCGTTGGTGAGCCGCGCCTCCAGCAGTTGATCGCCATCGTTGATGGTGATGGCGGCAATACCGCCGGCCCTCGGGCGGCTAAAGGCTTCCACCTGGGTTTTTTTCACCATGCCCTGGCGGGTGCAGAACATGATGTAGTTGTTGTTGAGAAACTCCGCGTCGCTCAGGTCTTTAACGATAATAAAGGCCCGCACCTTGTCTTCCTTCGGAATATCGATGATATTTTGGATCACGCGCCCGCCGGACGTTTTGGAGGCCTCCGGAATTTCGTATACGCGCAGCCAGTGGCACTTGCCCAGCTCGGTGAAGAGCAGCAGGTAATTGTGGTTGCTGGCTACAAACATGTGTTCAATAAAATCCTCATCGCGGGTACGGCTGCCCTGGCTGCCCCGGCCGCCGCGGCTCTGCTGCCGGTACTCGCTTGTGGGCGTGCGCTTGATGTAGCCTAAGTGGCTTATGGTAACCACTACATCTTCATCCTTGATGAGGTCTTCGATGGAGATGTCGCCATCGGAGTAGCTGATCTCCGTACGGCGGGCGTCGCCGTATTTGGCTTTGATCTCTGTGAGCTCTTCTTTGATGATCTCGCGTTGCAGCTCTTCGCTGGCTAAGATGGCGCGCAGGCGTTCGATGAGTTTTTTGATCTCGTCGTACTCTGCCTTGATCTTATCGCGCTCTAAGCCGGTAAGGCGTTGCAGGCGCATATCGAGGATGGCCTTGGCCTGATCTTCAGAGAGTACCTCGCCGGGCGCCACCTGATAGTCTTCCGTTTGCGACTCTTCTACCAGCAGTCGGAATTTTTCCCAGAATGCGTCTTTATCATCGATAAAATCGCCGCGCATAAGGCCGGCGCGGGCGTCGTCGGGGGTAGCCGACTTGCGGATGAGCTCTATGACCTGATCGAGATAGTCGAGGGCGATGAGCAACCCAATAAGGATGTGCGCCCGGTTGAGGGCCTTGCGCAAATCAAAGCGGGTGCGGCGCACAATGACTTCGAGGCGGAATTTGATGAACTCCTCAATGATGTCTTTGACATTCAGGGTCATCGGGCGGCCCCGCACCAAGGCTACGTTATTTACGCCGAAACTGGTTTGCAGGGGCGTAAGCTTGAAGAGCTGATTGAGGATAACGCTGGCCATGGCGTCGCGGCGCACTTCCACAACGATGCGCAGACCGTCGCGGTCCGACTCGTCGCGCACATCGGTGATGCCATCGATGCGTTTTTCATTCACCAGTTCGGCAATCTTGGCCACCAACTGGGCTTTGTTTACCTGATAGGGAATTTCGGTAACGATGATCGACTCCCGCTCGCGATCGTCGGTTACGATCTCGGTACGAGCGCGTACCACTACCCTGCCCCTGCCGGTAGCGAGGGCTTCCTGTACGCCTTTATAGTCGAAGATAATGCCTCCGGTGGGAAAATCCGGCGCTTTGATGTGCTCGATGAGCTCGGCAATGGTAATCTCCGGGTTGTTTATCGTAGCGATAATGCCATCTATTACCTCCGAGAGGTTGTGAGGCATCATGTTGGTGGCCATACCTACGGCAATACCCGAAGCGCCATTGATGAGGAGATTGGGTATGCGGGCGGGCAGTACGGTAGGCTCTTCAAGGGTGTCGTCGAAATTGAAGGTAAAATCAACGGTATCCTTGTTGATGTCGGCCAACATCTCGTCGCTGATGCGTTGCAGGCGGGCTTCGGTATAACGCATGGCCGCCGGGCTGTCGCCGTCCATACTGCCGAAGTTGCCCTGGCCGTCTACTAAGGGGTAGCGCAGCGACCAGTTCTGGGCCATACGCACCATGGTGTCGTATACCGAGATATCGCCATGCGGGTGGTATTTACCCAATACTTCACCCACGATACGAGCAGATTTTTTATGGGCTTTGCCATAGGAAAGGCCCAGTTCCGACATGCCGTAGAGCACCCTTCTGTGTACTGGTTTCAACCCGTCACGAACGTCGGGCAAAGCCCGCGATACGATGACCGACATCGAATAGTCGATGTAAGCCGTCTTCATCTGATCTTCGATGTTGACGGGAATAATGCGCTGTTTATCTGACATCTAAACAGTTAATACTTTTGATAAAAACGACGAAATCTGTTCGCTTCCAAACAGACGGGCAAAGATAAGTAATATTCCGTCGTTTGCGAAAAATTCGGAGCGGGAAAACTACTTGTTTTATGGCCTGCATAGCCCGGATAAGGGGGCTTTCGCAAAAAACATTACTTTTGCGTACCAAAACGAATTAACGGTGATCGAAGTAACGCAGATACACAAATCCTACGGCAGCCTGCACGTGTTAAAGGGAGTAGACATGCAGGTAGCTGAAGGCGAAATTGTAAGCATAGTAGGCAAATCAGGGGCGGGTAAGAGCACCCTGTTGCACATTTTGGGCACCCTCGATCGCCCCGACCGCGGCCAGTTGCGCATGGCCGGCGAAGATGTTTTTGCCCTCAACGGCAAGCAACTGGCTGCCTTCCGCAACCGCCACATCGGGTTTGTGTTTCAGTTTCATCATCTGCTGCCCGAGTTCACTGCTTTGGAAAACGTCGCCTTGCCGGCCCTCATTCAGAATACAACCATGAGCGACGCTCGCCAGCGGGCCGCCGAACTGCTCGATTATCTGGGGCTGAGCGATCGCTTAGAGCACAAACCCTCCCAGCTTTCCGGCGGCGAACAACAACGCGTGGCGGTGGCCCGGGCCCTCGTCAACCGGCCTACGGCCATCTTCGCCGATGAGCCTTCGGGGAACCTCGACTCGACCTCCTCCCGCGAATTACACGATCTCTTCTTTAAGATCCGGCAGGATTTTAAGCAGACGTTCATCATCGTTACGCACAATCTTGAGCTGGCGGATATGAGCGACAGAAAGCTGGAGATGGCGGATGGGGTGGTGGTTTAGGGGCGCTGCGCGTGTTTAGGGGCGGCGTTGCCGCGTTTAGGGGCAGCTGCGCTGCGTTTAGGGCGCTGCGCGCGTTTAGGGCTCCGCTT
>CAYOTJ010000463.1:0-3510 GCA_964406855.1 uncultured Saprospiraceae bacterium | reverse complement strand
GAGGGGAACGGGATAAAAATCGCTATCCCCCAAATACGTCGCCCGGTCGGCATAAGCCCGGCGAGCCGCTTCGGCAACCAAATGCACCGCCTCCGCCTGCTGAAAACCATAGGCTCCCACGGGATAAGCATTGCACATGCCCAACATTTGCAGCAGGGCCACTCCCCCGCTGGAAGAGGGCGGCATAGCGATAACCGTATAACCCCGGTAATTGCCCTTCAGCGGCTGCCGCCACTGCGGTTGGTAGGCGGCCAGATCCTGCTCCGTTATGAGGCCTCCGCCGCTTTGCATTTCTGCCACGATGAGGCGGGCCGTCTCGCCTTTGTAAAAACCGGCAGCACCCTGCTCCTTTATGCGCTCCAGCGCCGCCGCCAGATCGGTTTGAACCAATTTATCGCCGGGTTGCCAGTTGGCCCGTACAAAGGGGCAACCGGGGCCGTTAAAGGCCCTAAAGTCTTCCTGGAAGTTGCTCAGTCGCCGGGCTTCTGTTTCCGAAACGGCGTAGCCCCGCCGGGCTAAGCGCACCGCCGGCGCCACTAATTCGGCCCAAGGCAGCCGACCGTACTTGCGATGAGCCTCTACCAGCCCGGCTACGGTACCTGGCACGCCTGCCGCCAGATGCCCGCGCACGCTAAGGCCCGCCACCGGATTGCCGGCGTCGTCGAGGTACATATCCCGGGAGGCGGCTGCCGGCGCCTTTTCGCGGTAGTCGAGCGCGTCGGCGGCGCCGTCCGGCTGACGGATGAGCATAAACCCGCCCCCGCCAATGTTGCCGGCACGGGGGTATACCACAGCTATGGCCAACTGAACGGCTACAGCCGCATCCACGGCATTGCCGCCCTTGCGCAGCACCGCCACGCCAATGTCCGTAGCCAGCGGATGAGGCGATACTACGGCAGCCTTGCGGGCCACTAAGCTTTGCTGTACCCGGTACACAGGCAAATGGCTCCGACAGGCCGATAGCAGTAGCGCAACCACCAGGGTCGAGCCTAAGGCGGCAAGGTTTAGCTTTGGCATGGTTATTGAAACTTCAGGCAATGAACACGTACCAATATGCTTTAGTGCTACGTGCTTTTAATTCTGGTCGTTAACGACGCCGTCTGCCTGCGGGATGCAGGGCCAGACGGCGTCTTTTTTGCGTTTATCGCTTCTTCGGATGCACCAGCGTCATCTCCTCCACCAGGTGGGTGGCGCCGGCAAACTTATCGATGATGAAGAGTATGTAGCGCACATCTACCATGATGTTGCGGCAGATCGAAGCGTCGTAGTGTACGTCGCTCATGGTGCCCTCCCAGGTGCGGTCGAAGTTGAGGCCAATGAGGTTGCCATAAGCATCCAAAGCCGGACTACCCGAGTTTCCACCCGTCGTATGGTTAGAGCCAATGAAGCATACCGGCATGCGGTCGCCCTGAGCATAACGGCCATAGTCTTTAGCGGCATGGAGTTGTAGCAGCCGCTTGGGCAGATCAAACTCGTAGTCGCCGGGCACATACTTGGCCACCACGCCGTCCAGATCTGTCATAAAAGCATACTTCACCGAGTCTTGTACCTGATAGCCGGCCACCTGACCATAAGTCACGCGCAGCGTAGAGTTGGCATCAGGATAGAAGCGCCGCTCGGGAAACACCACCATCAGCGCCTCCATGTACTGCCGCTGCAGCAGGTTGATATCCTCCTCCCGAGGCTGATAAGCAGGCATCACTACCTTGTTGTTAGTATCCAATATGCTGCGCACCAATTGGTAGGCATAATCGCCATCCAGTTGCTTCAGCAGGCCTATCGGATTTTCCTTTGCTAAGGCCAACACCTGCTCCGCTTTGGTAAAGAAGGTCTTACCGTATAAGGCACGGGCCATTTCCTCGTAATTTTTGCCTACATACTCAGCATGCTCCATAGCAAAGGTCGAAAGATGATCGCGCGTTACCTCATTGAAATAAATTTCCAGCAGGGCGGCAGCTATCTTTTCATCTACCGCCGGATTGTAATCCTTATAAAAAGCCTGTAGCGTTTCCTGAAGTTGAGGTACTTTGGCATTAAAAGCCTCCTCGCCGGCGCTGTTGTAGATACGCATAAAGCTGTGTAGCGAGTTCATGAGCTGAAAGAGCTCTACATTGCGAGATGCAATTTCCAGCACATAATCGCGGGTTTTGGCATAAGGCTCAATCTCTCGATAAAGTACCGTCAGTTTCGGCAAGATATTGCCATACATCTCCTGCCACTTGGGATTGGCAGCTAAGCGCCGCGTAAATTCAGCTTCTAATTCGCGCTTCTGCTGCAAGGCATTGGCTTGTTTTATACCCTGGGTTTCGCCTATCCACTTCTTCCAGGAGTTGGCTATGCGGGCCTGCTTGGAGGCATACTGTATTTTAACCTGAGCATCGGCCCGCATGGCTTCACCCATAATGGCCAGCGACCGGTCGCGGATGCCAATGCGAATAGGATTGAGCACATTCACCCGCTGATCTACGCCCGCAGCGGGCAGGTACTCGTCGGTGCGGCCCGGAAAGCCAAACACCATCGTAAAATCGCCCTCTGCTACGCCGTCAAGGCTCACCGAAAGGTGCTTGCGCGGCTTAAAAGGCACATTGTTGGGCGAGTATTCCGCCGGCTTGCCATCAGGCCCCGCATAGATGCGGAAGAGGGAAAAGTCGCCCGTATGGCGGGGCCACACCCAGTTGTCGGTATCGGCCCCAAACTTACCTATACTCGATGGCGGCGCCCCCACAAGACGTACGTCGCGGTAGGTTTCCGTCACAAAAAGAAAATACTGGTTGCCCTGAAAGAAAGGCTTTACCATCACTTCCTGATACGACTCGCGCAGGGCCGCCTGCCTAACCTTATTGAGGTTTTGGTCGATGAGCGACTGACGATCTCGCTCGCTGAGTTCGCGCCCTACGCCGGCCAGCACCTGAGCCGTCACATCTTCCATGCGTACAATAAACGTAACGAATAAGCCCGGATTGGGCAGTTCTGCGGCGTGGTTGGCGGCCCAAAAACCGTCTTCGAGATAGTTGTGCTCGAGGGTCGAGTGCTGCTGTATCTGCTCGTACCCACAGTGGTGATTGGTGAGCACTAAACCCGTAGCCGAAATCACTTCGCCCGTACAAAAGCCCCCAAAATGCACAATCGCATCTTTGAGGCTGCCCTTGTTGACGCTGTAAATATCCTCGGCAGTCATCTTCATGCCCATGCTCTGCATTTCGCGCTCATTGAGCTGCGACAGCAATAGCGGGAGCCACATACCCTCGCCGGCGCGGAGCACGGCAAAACTCTTCAAGGCCATCAAGGCTACTAAAAACATCCTGAATCGCATAAGTCGGTTGGTTTGGCTGTTCGGAAAAGGAATCCATTGCATTAGGGTAACAAAGGTAGGAAAAAGTTTAGATGCTCGCTGGCGCGAGGGGGTTTAGATGCTCGCTGGCGCGAGCGTTTAGATGCTCGCTGGCGCGAGCGTTTAGGGGCTTGCTGCGCAAGCGTTTAGGGCTCCGCTTAGGTAGGGGCTTGCTGCGC
>CAYOTJ010000462.1:0-3528 GCA_964406855.1 uncultured Saprospiraceae bacterium | reverse complement strand
AGCGGCGGGAGGGACAGCAGTTTACCCGGAAGAGCGCAGCGAAGACGTGGCGGTATGGGCGCGACCTCAAGGAGCGCCCATAATAGCGGATGGCCCGACCCCGCCCCGAGTATCCGCTTTTTGTTGGGGCAGGCCGATAAAGGGGCGGGGGCACGCCCAAAAAGTGCTGACAAGTTTTCTAATTTGCCAAACTGTTTTGCCGCTACCCTCCACTCAATCCTCCACCTCCCCTCTGAACACCCGCTCTGCCGGGCCGCACAGCCAGATGTTGGTCATCTGTCCGTTGGGTTGGGCCTCAAAGCGCACGGCTAAGCGGCCGCCTTTGGCGCGTATGGGCATTTCGAGGGGGCCTTGTAGTTCATGCCGCTTCGCCCAGGCCAAGGCTGCGGCCGTCACGCCGGTGCCGCAGGCTAAGGTTTCGTCTTCTACGCCCCGCTCGTAGGTGGCTACGGTGAGGCCCGGGGTTTCGGGTTGGGCGCTTACGAAGTTGACGTTGATGCCTTGGGCCGCAAACTCGGCGCCGTAGCGCACGGCCCTGCCGGCTTCCACTACGGCTATGGCTTGGGCGTCGGGTACAAAGGCCACGTAGTGGGGCGAGCCTGTATTGAGTACGCTGGCTGCGGGCCGCTGATCGATGGCTGTCACATCCTGCATTTGCAGCTCTATCCAGCCATCGGGGCGCAGCCGGGCCTCGTGGGGGCCGTCTGTGGCTAAAAAGCGGCAGCGTTCGCCCACTAAGCCTAAGAAGTGCGCAAATGCCACAATGCAGCGGCCGCCATTGCCGCAGAGGGTGCTTTCGCCCCCGTCGGCATTGTAGTAGCGCATGGCGAAGTCGTAGCCGTGGGCGGCTTCCAGCAGGATGAGCCCGTCGGCGCCGACGCCAAAGTGCCGGTCGCAATAGCGCGCAATGCGCGCGCGCCTGTCTTCGGTAGGAAACTGGCTGTTGCGGTTGTCGATCATGATAAAATCGTTGCCGGCGCCCTGGTATTTATAAAAGGTAATGCTCATCATGAGGCTGTGAGGTTATGGCGTATAAAAGTAAGGAATTTCCTTTTACAGCGCCTCTGCCGCCACAAAGACGCTGCCTCCTACAAACACCAGGTCATCGGGTGCGGCGGCGCGCAGGGCGGCGCGCAGGCCATTTTTTACGCTGGAGTAGGCCCGTCCGTAGCGCCCGAAGTCTTGGGCGGCCCGGCGCAGTTGGGGGGCGTCTAAGCCTCGGGGCACATTGGCTTTTACCCAATAGTAGCGCGCCTCGGCGGGGAGCAGCGGGAGTACCAGACCGGGGTCTTTGTCTTGTACCATCCCAAACACCACATGAAGTTGGCGGTGGGGCGTAGCGCGCAGCGCCTCGGCGGCATAGCGCAGCCCGCCCTCGTTGTGGGCGCTGTCTACGATCACGCGGGGTTGCTCGCGCACCGTTTGCCAGCGCCCCTGAAAGCGGGTAAGCGCCCGCAGGTTGGCTAAGCCGTACTCGATGTGGGCGCGCGTGACGGGCCTGCCGGTATGCTCCTGCCACATCTCAACGGCCGCCAGAGCGGTTTGTACGTTTAAGTGCTGGTAGGGGCCATGCAGGTTTACGGCAAGCTCGGGGTACAGCAACTGCCCGTCGCGCTCCACCCGATACCAGGTGTGGGTGCTGTTCTGCCGGATGGGCGTGGCCCGATACAGCGCGTCGGCGAAGCGGATGGGCGCTCCCTCGGCCTCGGCTTTGGCGCTGAATACCGGGGCCGTCTCCGGGTGGGTTTCCCCTATCAGCACGGGGATGCCGGGCTTGATAATGCCTGCCTTCTCGCCGGCAATGAGCGGCAGGGTATCGCCTAAGAACTGCATGTGATCAAAGCTGATGTTGGTGATCACGCACTGCTCGGGCAGCAGGATGTTGGTGGAGTCGAGCCGCCCGCCCATGCCTACCTCTACGGAGGCGAGGTCTACCTTGCGATCGGCAAAATAGCAAAAAGCCATAGCCACCGATATCTCAAAAAAGCTGGGCTGTATGCGCTCTACGAGCGGCTTCACCCGCTCTACAAAGTCGAGCACATACGGTTTGGAGATGTAGCGCCCGTCGATGCGGATGCGCTCCCGAAAATCCTTGTAGTGGGGCGATACATATAGCCCTGTGCGCCAACCCGCCGCCTGTGCAATGGCGCTCAGCAGGTGGGTCACTGAGCCTTTGCCGTTGGTGCCGGCAATGTGCAGGCTGGCAAAGTGCTGCTGCGGATGCCCAAAGGCCTCCAGCAGGGCCCGTATGTTGGTCAGGTCTTTTTTATAGGCCGCCATGCCCACCTTTTGGTACATGGGCAGTTGGCTTAGCAGGTATTCCGTAGCGTGGCGATACGCTTCCTGTTGCATGTTCGCTTTGGTTTGGAGGGCGAAGGTAAGGCGCAGCCGCTTTTTCTGCTGTTTTTTTCGCCCAGTTTAATATGTGCTGGCGGCTTTAGCCCGCGGCGTTGAAAAAAAAATTAGTGTTCAGGGTACAATATCTATACTCATATTCAAAAAAGCCATTATTTTTGTAGCCATATAAAATCAATGTAAGCTGCGCCTGTTTCCCAATTGCAGGAAAGTCTCATGCCGTCCAAGCCACTTATTGTTTTGGTTTTTGGGGCCTCCGGGCTTCTTCTTGTGTTTTGTGCCACGAGAAGAGCGCATCAGGAGCAGAGTACGGATTCATCCGTAAAAGATATTATCGGTTAAAAAACGATATGACAATTCAGGCTTATGAAGAAAGTAACTCTACTTGCTGTTTATCTTGTTTGTGTTAAGCAGATACTTTTTGCTGCCTCTGGCTATTTTGGAGATTGCGCGGCATTTGTAGACCTGCAAACTACGAGTAACACTCGTTACGAGGTAGAAACTTGTTCATTTACCGGGCATCCTGCTTTTCATGGAACTAATTTGGGCACGGTATCCACGCTCAATTTGACGTATGCAGAAATTCAAACTTGGGAAAATTGGGGTGATGATGTGAATAGTGGCACATTGCGTTACCGAATATGGACAGGAGTCCCTTCAGGAAGCTTTACCGGGGCAAGTTTAGATGGTTCGCTCACTCTTTTGGGAGGAGGTAATGAACGCAGAAGTGTAAGCACTTCCATTAACCTGCTATCGGGTCTGATGGGGTTGACAACTTATACGCTTGAAATTTACTTTGAAGCTCCATTTACTTATACAGGCGGCGGCGGTGGATCAGGTATCCATTACCTCAGTAATTCAAATGCCAATTATTCACTTACTTTTACAACTTCTGCAACTCTCCCCGTCTCCTGGCAATCCTTCACCGCCACCCCCCGGCCTACCGCCAATCTTTTGGCCTGGGCCACCGCCACCGAGCGCAACAACAGCCACTTTGAGGTAGAGCGCTCGGCCGACAGCCGCAGTTGGGCTGCCATCGGGCGGGTAGCCGGGGTAGGCGACAGCCAGCAAGAGCAGCGCTATACCTTTGCGGATGCCGAACCGCTGCCGGGCCGCAACTACTATCGCCTCCGGCAGGTCGATTTCGACGGGCAGTTTGATTATTCGGGCATA
>CAYOTJ010000461.1:0-3529 GCA_964406855.1 uncultured Saprospiraceae bacterium | reverse complement strand
TCGGCGAAGCGCTCAGAAATGACTTCCACAACCGACTCCAACGGCAGAGCGGGGTCGATGGCGCCGCCTACGCCGGCTTGTATGGCCCGGTCGAAGCGATCGCGGGCCAGCACGGTGGCTAAGGAGAAGGCCGCCAAGGGCAGGCCCACACCGGTGATGAGCACGCTTAGCTCGCGGTTGGGCAGCGCATAGCGACTGAAGGCAGGAAGCGGGGCGGCCAAAGGGCCTCCGTTGAGCGCCTCAAGAGTGGGCGCAATTTCGAAGGGGGTGGCGGCGACCAGCAGTATCTTCATAATCTATTGAAATACAAGGCTTAACCCAGGCGTAAAACCTAAACTTTGGTGGTAAGACGCGCCTACATCCACGCGGAGCGTTTTGGCTAAGCGGATGCCGGCGCCAAAGCTGACGAGTACGGGCCGGGTGGCGGCGACGAGGCGCAGACTGAGTATTTCGGCGAGCTGGTATTCGATACCGGCCCTGACGCGAAGCGGAAACAAGACATCTTTTTCCAGCTCGGCCAATAGCAGCAGTTGTTCGGCCGGGCGATAGCTGAGGCCCAATTGGAGTATGGTGGGCAGATACTCGCCATCGAGCACTTCTATGCGGGCCGGGCTAAAGATGCGGAAGCCGATCTGTACCTGCTCGCTGGCCTTGCCCAGCAAGCCCAACTCGAAGGTGGGCACGGTTTTGTTGCCATACTCGGGGATGCGGGTACTCACGGCCAGCAATTGCAGGCCCAAGCTGAGGCGGGAAAAAAGCCGGCGGGAGTAGGCCAAGCCTATGCGCTGCTCGTTGTACTGCTCGAAGCCGAAGTAGCCGAGGGTGAGGCCCAGCGCGCTTGATTTTCCGCGCATGGCTGCGGCGGCGCCCAATTGTCGGATTTCGCCCAGCAGGAAGGGCTGTTGGCCGAAAGCGGCGGCAGCCCAGGGGACAGGCAGGTCGGCTAAGCCGGCGGGATTGCTCCAGGCGGCGTGTATGTCGGAAAAAGTGACGCCGGCGCCCCCCATGCCCAAGCTACGCGCGCCTGCAATTGGCGGAGCGCCGTTTTGACCGCAAACGGAAAGGGCTATTAGCGTAAAACCCAGCAGCAAGAGGTGGTTTTTCATATTTCTACGCGGTTTTCGCGGCATACGCGGGCAAAAAATTCACCGGCTAAGGTCATCGTGCGATCTTTGGTTTTGAGGTCTACCCGCACTAATCCAAAGCGGTAGGTAGGCCCCAGGTTCCACTCAAAATTATCCCAGGTGCTCCAGTGTATGAAGCCCATGAGCGGTACGCCTTCTTCTAATACGCCGTGGCATACGGCGAGGTAATCTTTGATGGCCTGTATGCGGCGGCGGGCATCGTCGGTGCAGATGCCGCTCTCGACAACGAAGACGGGCTTGCGGTAGCGCTGCCAGAAGTCGCGCAGATGGCGTCCCAGTCCTTCGGGGCGGTAGCCCCACATGCCGTCGTGCGGGATGTTGAGGCGGGCCAGCTCGCCGGGGTTGTCTATTTCGGTGAGGGGAAAGGGGTTGAAGGGCACGTAGGCGTAATAGCTGAGGCCCCAAAAGTCGACCTTAGTGAAATAGCCGGGGGCTTTTCGGTGAAACCACCAGTCGGCCAGCGCAGCCGGCCAGCGCCCCAGCGGGTGGATGCCCTCAAACCAGGCCGTATTGATGGAGATGCTCACCAGATGATTGGGGTAGCGCTCCTTGATCATCTCGTAGGCGATGCTGTGGGCCTGCCCCATGTAGCGCAGGGCCCGATTGGCCTTGAAGTAGCTGTGCTGCCGGGGCGGGAAATTGCCCAGCATAAAGGCGTTCATGGCGTAGACGTTGGGCTCGTTGAAGGTATTCCAGAACCGAACATAGGGGCCAAAGTGGTCGATGCACTGCCGCGCATAGTCGACGTAATAACTTATAGCCGACTCATTTTGCCAGCCGCCCTCCTGCTCCATCCAGTTGGGGTGGGTAAAATGATGGAGCACCAACATAATGGACATGCCCGCCTCATTGAGGGCGCGAAAAAACTGAACGTATTCATCTGTCACGGCGGCGTCGAAAGGGGCGTAAGGCGCCCGTTGCAGGCGCGCCCAGTCGACGCCGCCGCGATAGATTTGGCCAAACTGCCGGATGTAGCCCAAGTCTTCCTCCCTTCGCTTTTCATGGTCGGTGGTGCGATCGAAGCGATAACCGTCGCGCGAGACGAAGCCTCGCCAGTTGTGGTCGGAGGGGGTCTCTACCTGGGCGGCTGAAGTAGAGCTGCCCCACAAAAAGC
This sequence comes from uncultured Saprospiraceae bacterium, assembly GCA_964406855.1. GTDB lineage: Bacteria > Bacteroidota > Bacteroidia > Chitinophagales > Saprospiraceae > JAUMBM01. The sequence goes on along the minus strand of CAYOTJ010000461.1, from coordinate 1,270 downwards.
CTTCGGGGAAGGTGAGCGTCATGGCATGGTTGGTTTGGCCGTTGGCAGCAGCGAGCTTACTCCTCCCAGTCGGCGATGAAGATATTGGTATCGCGGGTGTCGCCATTGTTCCGGTTGGAGGCAAAAACCAACTTTTTGCCATCGTAGCTGAACATGGGGAAGGCGTCGAAAGTATCGTCGAAGGTGATCTGCTCCAGCCCCGTGCCGTCGACATTGATCATGAAGAGGTTAAACTGCCGGCCGCTGGGGATGTGGTGGTTGCTGGCAAAAACGATGCGCTTGCCATCGGGGTGGAAGTAGGGCGCCCAGTTGGCTTTGCCTAAGTTGGTCACCTGACGAAGGTTGCTGCCGTCTACATTGCAGACGTAGATTTCCATGTTGGTGGGCTGTACTAAGTTTTTAGCTAACAGCGATTTGTAAGTCTGCACTTCGTCCGCCGTGCGGGGGCGCGAAGCGCGGAATACGAGCTGGGCGCCGTCGGGGGAGAAGAAGGCGCCGCCATCGTAGCCGAGGTCGCGGGTGATCTGGCGCACATCGGAGCCGTCGACGTTCATGGTGTAGAGCTCCAGGTCGCCGCTGCGGGTAGAGGTAAAGACGATCTTTTTGCCATCGGGCGAGAGGGTAGCTTCGGCATCATAGCCGGGCGTTTTGGTGAGTTGGTTCAGCACCTGGCCCTTGAGATTGGCGGTAAAGATGTCGAAATCGGGAAAAATGGCCCATACGTATTTGCCATCGATGACGCGGGGCGCCTCGGGGCAGGCCTCGCTGCCGAGGTGGGTGCTGGCGTAGAGTACGGAGGTATCGCCGGGCAGAAAATACGAACAGGTGGTGCGCCCTTTTCCGGTGCTGAGCATGGGGGGTACCTGACCGTTGGTTCCTCCTGTGGGCATGTAAAAAATCTGGTCGCATTCGGCATTCCACTTGGGGTTGGTAGCCTGTAAAACCAAGTATTGGTCATTGAAGCTGAAGTAGGCTTCGGCATTATCGCCGCCGAAGGTGAGCTGCCGGATGTTTTTGAGGTGTTTTTCGGGAGGATAACGGAGGCTGTCGGCGGCAGGAGTCGCTTGTTGGCCGGCGTTATCGGCGGTTTGGCCCGAAGGCTGGCAGGCAGCAGCCAGCGCTATGAGGCCGGCAAAAAGAAAAAAACGATGCATTGCGTCTGGGTATTTTTGTTGTGCAGCGGCAAGCGGCCCGATTAGCGAACGCGCTTACCGCCGGCGAAAATACCGCTTGCCCGCCGTTTGTGCAAGGAAAGGAGCATTTGTTGTTT
>CAYOTJ010000460.1:0-3552 GCA_964406855.1 uncultured Saprospiraceae bacterium | reverse complement strand
AAGCTGCCTGTAGGGCGCGACGGCACGGAGCGGTGCGCAGCACGGAGCGCAGCGACCCCCGGAAGGGAGCGACCCCGGCGGCCCCGGAGTGAAGCGCCCATCGACAGGGCAATGCCACGGGGGCCGGCGGGGATGCGCCCAAATTTTTGAGGCAGAGGATCAGCGGGTGAGTACGATATAGTCTTGAAGCAGTATTTTGAGGAATTCTGCGGGATGGCGGTTGCCGGGGTCTATGCTGAGGAGGCGTGCCATTTGGCGGCCGAGGTCGGCGATGATTTGGCGATGGGCGTCGTTGGGGAATTGCTGGTAGCGGAGGAGGGCGTTTTTGATGAGCAGCATGTCGGCTTCGTTCATTTGGCGAACGGCTTCGAACTGGGGCTGGTAGTTGTTGAGGGTGCTGATGGAGAGGAGGTCGACGAGGGCTATGGGGCGGGATGGCTTCATGCGGATGACGGCTACGCCGGCGGCCATATCGCCTACGCGCTGGCGCAGGGGGCTGGTGCTGATGAGCAGCGCGCCGAGGGCGCCGGCGGTGCTGAGGCTGTCGACGAGGTGAAAGATGGCGCGGAGGGCGAGGTCGCCGGGTTGGAGGTCGGCGCCGTCGATGCGGGCTACCTGGAGTTTCATGATCATTTTGCCGGGCGACTGGCCGTAGAAGACAGACTCTAAGCCGAAGAAGTAGAAAAAAAATATCAGTATGGGCAGGAAGCGCAACCAGAATGCCTGAAACTGATCGACGAGGGAGGACAGGCTCCAGATGAGTATGACGTTGAGGAGCGCAATGGCCAGTATGTCAATGAGAAAGGCTACTGCCCGATCGCCTAAGGTAGCCAGTTCGTAGGAGATGGTTACGTTTTGGGAGGTGCGGAGATCGATGCTGCTCATAGAAATTCTTTGGCTGGACTTTTGACTTTGGCAAAATACGCTTATTTTCGGGACAAATATAGGCTGTACGGGCGGTTTTTGGCCGTAAGTATGTATACAAAACCAATCAAGTGCGCGAGACTCAGTTTATTCGTGATAATCAGGACAAGTGGCAGGACTTCGAGCGCGTGCTGGAAGGCGAGCAGCGCGACCCCGACCGCCTGAGCGAGTTGCTGTTGCAGGTGACGGATGACTTGTCGTATTCGCGCACGGCTTACCCCAACCGCACGGTACGGCTGTACCTGAACGGGTTGGCGCAATCGATTTTTTTGCGCATCTACCGGCACCGGCCGGCACCGTGGCGGCGCATCTGGGCCTTTTGGCGCTTTGAGCTGCCAGGGGTGGTATACGAGAGCCGCATGGCGCTGCGGCTGTCGGCGGCGGTATTCTTTTTGAGTTTTTTCATTGGGCTGGTCAGTTGCGCCATGGATCCCGAGTTTGTGCGGGTGGTGCTGGGCGACGCCTATGTAGATATGACGAATGCCAATATTGAGTCGGGCGACCCCATGGCGGTATATAAGCAGGCTGGGGAGTTCGATATGTTTTTGGGCATTACGATCAACAACCTGCTGGTGGCATTTTTGACCTTTGCGATGGGGGTGTTGTTTGGGTTGGGGTCGTTGGCCATCCTCATCCGCAATGGGGTGATGCTGGGCGCTTTTCAGTATTTTTTTATTGAGAAGGGGTTGTTTTGGGAGTCGTTTCTGACGGTTTGGATACATGGTACCTTAGAAATATCGGCCATTGTGCTGGCTGGCGGTGCCGGCCTAACGATGGGTCGGGGGTTGGCTTTTCCGGAGACCTACACCCGGATGCAGGCCTTTCAGCAATCGGGGCGGCAGGGTATTAAGCTCATGGTAGGCATCATGCCGTTGTTTGTGGTAGCCGGCTTTTTGGAGGGCTACCTCACCCGGCATACCGATACGCCCGACGGGGTACGGGGCTTTTTCATTTTGAGCTGTCTGGCGTTTGTGTTGGCGTATTTCAGTTGGTATCCCCGGCGCTTAGCCGGGCAGGTTGCGGGTGGTTTACGCCCGTCGGGGGAGCAACAACGCAGGCTCCCCGACCGGCCGAGGCATATCGTGTTACAGCGGGTGAAGCATGCGGGGCAGGTGTTTAGCGAGGCCTTCTCGCTGCTGCTGGGCGGCTACACGGCCCTGTGGTGGTGGCTGCCCTTGGCGGCGGCGGCATTTGCGGCGGCGGCGGTATGGCCGGCCGGCGCTCCGCCGGAGAGCTGGGCCTACTTAGGCTCGGGGCAATTTTGGTCGGGGCTGATAAACGCCCTTGAGGTCTTTGCGCCGGCCCGGTCGCATGTATGGCTGCCTCCTGTGGCGGCGGTGTTGCTGACGACCTTAGCGTGGGTCATCTTCCGGCGGTTTGACGAATTGGGGCCTCCTGCGGCCGAGGGTAGCTGGAGCGCCATGTTGCTGCCCGGCGCGCTGATGGCGGGCTTGCCGGCCCTGTGGCCGGGCTTGGCGTTGGCGACTTTGTGGCTATTGGGGCCCGTGCTGATGCTGTGGATGTATGCGGCGTATCGGCTGGGGGGGCTGCGCGCGCCGGGGCAGGCGCTGAGCCTGTTGCGGGGTTTTTACGGGCGCGCCTTGGCTTTGCAGTCGATGCTGTTGTTGCCGGGTTTGCTGTTGGGTTTGTTTTTTGACACCTTAGGCTTAGATATGGTTTTTACCTGGGTGAGTTGGTTGGTGAGCGCCCCTCAGGCGACGCTCGATCAATGGTCGGTGACGTTGATGGGGATGTTGAGCGCGCTGGTGTTTTTTATCATTTGGAGCTGGTTGGTAGTGGCCTGGGCGCTGCAATACCATGTGCTGCTGGAAATACGGGAGGCGCCGGGCTTGCGCCGGCAATTGGCCGATCTTGGCGTCAAGAAAAACATCCGGGGTCTTGAGAAAGAATAATCATTTGCGGGTTGCCTGCCTTTGGGTATTGTTGGCGGGGGCGTTGCTACTGCCGGAGAGTCCTGCCGCGCAGGAGGCGGCTGCGCCTGCGGAGCGCCGCGCCTTCAGCGAGCGGGATTGGCAGCGCCTGCATGACGAGCTGGACTATAGCGAGGCGCCCCGCTCTCAAAAGCAACGGCCCCCTGCCGATCGCGGAAAAAGGGAAAAGGCTGATCCGGCTGCGTCGTCGCTGCCGCAAGTCATTTTGCTGGGGCTGGTGATAGCTGCTTTGAGCTGGTTTTTGTGGCAGACCTATGGCAAGGCAGGGCGCCGCTTGCGTGCTGCTGCCGGCGATAGCGACGACGATGATGAAGAATTGAATGCCGTAGCGCACAACCTGCTGGAAACTGAGCTCGACCCGCTGTTAGCGCAGGCTGAAGCGCGGGGCGCCTGGCATCTGGCTACCCGGCTGCGCTTTCTGGCGCTGCTTCAGGCCATGCATGTCGGCGGGCGCATCCGATGGCAGAAAAACAAAACCAACCGCGACTATATGCTGGAAGCCTATGCCTGGGTTGGCGCGGCCGAGTTTCGCCGGCTTACTTTGGCCTATGAGCGCATCTGGTACGGGCTGCACTACCCCGACGAGGCCGCTTATCGGGCGCTGGCGGCTGATTTTTCCACTCTGGCAGCGGCCGCCCGCGCGGCCCATGCGCCGGCTTAATCTGCGGCCCTATGC
>CAYOTJ010000459.1:0-3558 GCA_964406855.1 uncultured Saprospiraceae bacterium | reverse complement strand
GGAAAAGAGCAAGTCAAGATTCACAAATCTTGGCTTGGAGAACTATAAAGCCCTTCGTCGAGGATTTCCGACTCCCCTGCCCAAAGTACCCGGTCGGGTTCTTCACAGGCGTGGCTGTAGGTGATGTAGGCATACCAAAAACCGATGGCGTAGGGTATGCCAAACATGGCCACGATGCCCCAGGATTCGTTAAAAAAGCGGGTGTCGAGGAAGATGGCCGTAAAAAAGACCAACAGATACGCGCCGGCTACCAGCAGGTAGGCGCGCCGGCGGGTGTCGCCATATAAGAGGCGCACTACGGCGTCGATGAGGTGCCACAAGCCAATGGGGATGAGCAGCAGCAACCCCCAAAGCAAAAAACAAAGCGGAAGGTTGAGGAAAAGCACCACAAACATGGCCGTGGCGTAGCCCTTCGTCGGTTGGATAGATAGCATGGTGTGCGTGGTTTTTGTGTAACAGACTTGTGAAATAGCCTGCTTTGATAACGAAACAGAGGATGTTTTATTTTGTTCAGAATTTATTGAAAATAATGAATGATTCAAATTCATGTTATCCACAGCCTTTTCCACAATTCGGGCCGGGGTTTTGTGCAAAATTTGCGCGGCGGCATAGTGGAGTAATCCGTATCTTTGCTGTTCGCCTGCGACCAAAGGGGCGAGACCACACATGCGACTTAAACAGTTAGAAATCAAGGGATTTAAGAGCTTTGCCAATGAGACGGTCATCAATTTTCAGGACGACGTCATTGGCATAGTAGGCCCCAATGGCAGCGGCAAGTCGAACGTAGTGGACGCCATACGCTGGGTTTTGGGCGAGCAGAAGAGCAAAGAACTGCGCTTAGACCAGATGTCGAGCGTCATTTTCAACGGTACCAAGCGGCGCAAGCCGGCGGGTATGGCCTCTGTATCCCTCACTTTTGAGAACACCCGCAACCTGCTGCCCACCGAGTACAGCGCCGTCACCATTACCCGCATACTGTACCGCACGGGCGAGAGCGAGTACCGCCTCAACGGGGTACCCTGCCGCCTGAAGGACATTACGACCTTATTTATGGATACGGGCATTGGGTCGAACTCCTACGCCATCATTGCGCTGGGCATGGTAGACGACATCTTAGCCGATAAGGACGACTCGCGTCGCCGCATGTTCGAGCAGGCTGCGGGGGTGTCGAAGTATAAAATGCGCAAGCGGGAGACGTTGGCCAAGCTAAAGAGCACCACCGAAGACCTCGACCGGGTGGAAGACCTGCTCTTTGAGATCAACAACAACTTAGCCACCTTAGAGAAGCAGGCCAAACGCGCCAAAAAGTACTTCGAGCTCAAGGAAGAATACAAGCAACTAAGCGTACAGGCTGCCGCCCTGAAGGTCGACGAGCTGCGGGGCCGTTACAAGGCCGTGCAACTGCAACTCCAGCAGGAGGAAGACCGCTACCGGGGCTCGGAGGCTGAAATAGACCGCTTAGAAGCCACCTTGGAGCAGGAGCGCAAGGAAAACTTAGATAAAGAGAAGGCCCTTTCCGACAGCCAGCGCGAGCTCAACCAGCTCATTGGCCGCATTCGGGGCATGGAAAACGATAAGCAGATGCTGCTGCAAAAGCAGCAGTTCATCACCCAGAACCGCTCCAAATTAGAGCGCGACATCGACGCCGCCGCCGAGCGCCTGCAAACGCTGCAAGACCAGATCGTTCAGTACCGCGAAGACCTGAACATCGAAAAACGCGTAGAAGCCCGCTTAGAGCTGGAGCTCACTCAGGCCGAAGACCAATTGGAAAAAGTGAGGGCCGGCCATGCCGGCGTCAAAGCCGAGCTCGACGCCGTAGTGCAGGAGTTGCAAGCCGCCGAGCGCCGGGTGTTTGAACTGGAAAAGCAGCGGGCCATCAACCAAAACCAGATCGACAATCAGCAGCAGCAGCGCGAACGCCACCAACAAGACATCGACAGCCGCCGCCGCGAGATAGAAGAATTAGAAACCCGCGTGGCCGAGCTCGACGCCAAAGAAAAGGCCCAACAGGCCGAGGTAGACCGCTTAGAGCAGGACGAAGAGCAGCGGCAGGAGGACATACGCCGCACGGAGGCCGAGGTTGAAGAGCTAAACCGGCAGATTGCCCGCATCAACCGCGAGCTCGACGCCAAGCGCAACGAATACAAGCTCACCAAGAGCATGATCGAAAGCTTGGAAGGCTTCCCCGAGTCGATCCGCTTCCTGACGCAGAACAAAGAATGGAAAAAGGAAGCTTCCCTGCTCTCCGACCTCATCTATGTAAAAGAGGAGTACAGGGTAGCCGTGGAGAACTTCTTAGAGCCCTACCTCAACTACTACGTGGTAGACAACTTTGAAGAAGCCCACCGGGCCATACAACTGTTGGGTAAAAGCCAGAAAGGCAAGGCCAACTTCTTCCTGCTCGACGCCTTCCAGGGCTACCAGCCCACCGCCGCCATGCTGCCGCCCGGCGCCCGGCCCGCCATAGAACTCATAGAAGCCGACGCCGCCTATCGGCCGCTGTTCAGCCACCTCCTCGACCAGGTGCTGGTGGTGGAAAGCGACGAATTGGGCGCCCAATTGCCCGAGGGCGACTGGACGATACTGGCCCGCAGCGGCCGCTTCATTCGCCGCCGGTATAGCATCTCCGGGGGTTCGGTGGGGCTGTTTGAGGGCAAAAAAATTGGCCGCAAGAAGAACCTCGAAATACTGGAAACGGCCATCAAAAAATTGGAGCGCGAGGAGCAGACGGTATCCTCCACCTTTTTTCAGGCCAAGAGCCAATTGGAGCAACTCAGAGCGCGGCGCACCAACACCCAGATACAGCAGGCCCGGCAGGCGCTCAGCCAGTTGGCCCAGCAAAAGGTATCGCTGACTACCCGCCTCGAAAACTTTGCCGCTTTTGTAGAAGACGCGCGCAAAAAAGACGAAGCCCTGCTGGCCGCCATCCACGAATTAGCGCAATCCAATAGCAATATGGAGGGCGCCCTCAACGAAGGCATGGCCTTAGTAGCCGGCATCAAAGGACGCATTACGGCTACCGATACCGGCTTCCGCCAGATTGCCGACCAGCTCAGTCAGGCCTCAACGGCCTTCAACGAAAAAAACATCGCCTTCATCCGGCAGCAAAACAAGGTAACGGCCCTGCAACAGGAGCTCGCCTTCCGCGAAAAACAAATCCAGGAGGTGATGGCCACCCGCAAAGCTAATGAGCAGACGCTGGCCCACAGCCAGCGCGACATCGACCTGGTGCAGGACGAGATCGTGGCCATTGAGCAGCAACTCCAGGACGGCTACCGCCAGCGCAAGACCCGCGAAGCCGGCCTCACCGAAGTTGAGCAGGCCTACTTCCAGTCGAGGGGCGGCATCAATGAGAAAGAAGACAACCTGCGCAAGCTCAGCCGGGCCCGCACCGACCTCCAGATTCTCATCAACCAGCTCAAAGACCGCTTCAACGACGTCAAATTTGAGCTCAGCTCGCTGGCTCAGCGGCTGCGCATCGAGTTTGGCATCAACGTCAACGATATGCTCCATGAGCCGCTGCCCAAGGCCGAGGGCGACCCCGACGAGCCGCCCGCC
>CAYOTJ010000458.1:0-3565 GCA_964406855.1 uncultured Saprospiraceae bacterium | reverse complement strand
AGGGTGGAGAGGTTGAGCGTTTTGCCGAAGCGCCGGGGGCGGCAGTGGAGTTGTATCTCCGCACCCTCTACTACGGCGCGTACCATCGGGGTTTTATCGACGTAGTAGCGGCCTGTTCCTATGATTTTTTTGAAATCGGATGAACCCAATGGCGTGCGTTTCGGCATGGTTCGGCTGGTTTTACGGCAAAGATAAGGAATTTCCGGGGCATCATACCACGCCCTCGGGCTTGGGAGGAGGCGCTGTATGCCGGTTGACTCATACGGCCGTCGCCATTGAGGTATTGGCGTTGTGATGGCAGCCGGCATTCAGCGGGGCGCTCAGCGGAGGCGGCTGCCCGGGTTAGGGATAGGAGCGGTATACCCGACCCCAAGGGAGGGTATAAGAGCGGATAGCCCGGCGCGCTTCCGGCGCGCAACCCCCAAAAAAGCATGAGCGCCTCCAATAGGCTTGTTCTGCGGGATCATCAACAAGACTAATAAAGCAGCCCACCCTAAAAACCGCGCTGCGGGCATAAAAATTTTGCTCCGCCGGGGTTTCGGATCGTAAAATGACGACAATTGGCTGACCGAATCTAAAAGCGGGCGCTGTACCTTTGCTGCATGAAAGTGACGGAATACTTTGCCCGTGCGGCGGGCCAGACCTTGGTTTCTTTTGAAGTGCTGCCTCCGCTGAAGGGGGGCAGTATGCAGACGATTTTTGAGACGCTGGACCCGCTCATGGAGTTCAAGCCCCCTTTTATTGACGTTACTTACCACCGGGAGGAGTTTGTGTACATCAAGCGGCCGAGCGGGTATTACGAGAAGACGTCGATACGCAAGCGGCCGGGGACGGTGGGCATTTGTGCGGCCATTATGCACCGCTATGGCGTGGATGCGGTACCGCACCTCATCTGTGGGGGTTTCTCGCGCAACGATACCGAGAATGCACTGATAGACCTCAACTTTCTGAATATCAACAATGTGCTGGCGCTGAGGGGCGATGCGCGCCAGTTTGAGAGCAAGTTTGTGCCCGAGCACGAAGGCCATGAGTACGCCATAGACCTGGTGCGGCAGATAGCCGATATGAACCGGGGCCGCTACTTAGACGACAATATCGAGAATGGGGCCAAGACGGATTTTTGCATTGGCATTGCGGGCTATCCCGAGAAGCACTTTGAGGCGCCCAACCGGGAGATTGACCTGGAGTATACGCGCCAAAAGATTGAGGCGGGCGCCAATTACATCGTTACGCAGATGTTTTTTGACAACCAGAAGTACTTTGACTATGTGGCGGCCTGCCGGGCGAAGGGCATAAATGTGCCCATTGTGCCGGGCCTGAAGCCGCTGACGAAGCTATATCAACTGTCGTCGATACCGCGCCATTTCTACATTGATATACCGGAAGACTTAGCCAAGGCCATCAGCAAGGCGGGCTCGAATGAGGCGCGCCTGCAAGTGGGTATAGAGTGGTGTATTGCGCAGTCGAAAGAGCTGAAAGCGGCGGGCGCGCCATGCCTGCACTACTACACCATGGGCGATGTGGACACCATCCGGCAGGTGGCAGAAGCCGTTTATTAAACCTCTTTCGACAGCGTATCGAGGCGGGCCCGATAGAGGTATCGGGGGGTGCGGTCGTATAGCTGCTCGTAGCGCTCGCGCGCCTGCCGGCGCGCGCGCTGGTTGGCGGGGTCGATGAGCGCGCGCTCATAGAGTACGGCGGCGAGGTGGTCGTCGGTGAGGCCATCCTGAAATTCGAGTCCGTTGAGCTCGGCTAAGGCGAGTTGGGTATGCCCGTGCAGGTGTTGGATGCGGGCTTCGAGCAGGCGCGACTCGAAGATGAGGTCGGGGTTGCCCAATTCGCGGGCAATCTGGGCGGCATCGCGGCCGGTTTGCACCACTTCATCTAAGCGGTTGAGGGCGATGAGCACGGCGCCTTTTTCGATGAGGCTGGCGCATAGCACGAGGCGATTGTCGATCTTTCGGGTTACTTCAATGGCGCGGTTGTAGAAGTGGAGCGAGCGCTCATACTCTCCGGTGAAGTAGAACACGTCGCCGAGGGTATTTACGGCCTTGGCGATGCCTTTTTGGTAGCCGAGGCTTTCGCAGAGCATGAGATTTTTCTGCAGGTGGTCGACGGCTTTGGCAAACTCGCCCTTGATGCTGTAGAGCTCGCCCAACAGCCCCAGGGCAATGGCGATGCCCTGCTTATCGCCCATTTCTTCACAAAGTTCGAGGTCGCGCTGGAAGAGCGTCATGGCGCGGTCGTAGACGCCTTTGCGCTCGTACACGCTGCCCATACAGCCTAAGGCGATGGCGGTGAGTTGTTTGTTGCCGAGCTCTTCGGCCAGTTTGAGGCCCGACTCGTAGCTGAGGAGGGCGTCGTCGTAGTCGCCCTTTTCAAACTGCACAATGCCAAGGTTGGTAAAGAGGATGGCCATACCCTGCTTGTCGGTGGCCAATTGGCTGCGCTCTAATTGTTCCTGAATGACCCGAACGCCGGCCTCGTAGCGGCCCTGGTTCATGTGGGTGAGGCCGAGGTTGGCTACAATCTGGGCGCCGGCGGCGGTATTGTGCTGAATATAGCCCGTGGAGAGGCTTTGCTCGAAGTAGGCCTTGGCCTGGTCGTAATTGCCGCGCCGGAAGTAGAGGTTGCCCAGATCGCCGTATACTTTGGCGATGCCGTTCATATCGTCGACCGACTCGAAGAGGCCGGCCGCAATCTGGAGGTAGTGGAGGGCCTCGTCGTATTCGCCCCTCAGCATGAGCAGATGGCCGAGGCTGGTATTGGACTTGCCGAGGAGCACTACGTCGCGGCTTTTTTTCGACAGCTTGAGGGCGCGCTCAAAGGCTTGGCGGGCTTCGTCCCATTTGCCGATGAGTTCGAGTATTTTACCTCGTTTGAGCTGGGTAGCTATTTCGTCGGCTATATCGGCCTGGCGCCCGAGTTTGCGCAGCAGCTTTTCGTAGAAGTCGAGGGCTTGTTGGTTTTGATAGTTGGCGCGGGCGTGGTCGGCGGCTTTGCGCAGGTACTCGCAGGTTTTATCAAAAACGCCGGCCTGTTCGTAGTGGAAGGCGAGGTCGACGTAGCGCTCTTCTATCTGGTCGGGGTACAGCTTCTCGATGGCCTGGGCGATGAGGTGGTGCAACTGCTGTAGTTGGGCCTGGAGTTGCATGCTGTACACGGCTTCGCGCAGGAGGCTGTGGCGGAAGATGTAGCGCAGCTCGTTCATGGCCATCCATATCTGCACCTGTTCGCCGGTTTTGATCTGCTCGCGCACCATCAGGGAGGCGTTGGCGCCATTGCCGGAGCGAAAGACCTCCTGGGCGCGCATCACTTCCGAAAGTACGGGCACCTCAAACTCGCGGCCGATGACGGCAGCGGCTTTCACCGTTTCGCGCACTAAGGCCGACAGGCGGTCGATGCGGGCCGTCAGGATGGCGTTGATGGAGCTAGACAGCTTGATGTTCTTGTCTTTGATGGTCCATCGGCCATTTTCGAGTGTGAGCAACTGGCTCTCTTTGAAGTACTCCAGCACCTGCTCTAAGTAAAAAGGGTTGTTATTGGTGGTGCGCACCAGCAGTTC
>CAYOTJ010000457.1:2377-3575 GCA_964406855.1 uncultured Saprospiraceae bacterium | reverse complement strand
TTTTGGAGGGCTTTGTCTTCCTTGCTGCCGAAAGGTACGGTGCAGGAGCGGAAGATGCCGCCGCCGTGGGCTACTTCCATGGGCGTAGCTAAGTACTGGGATACGCGGCAGAAGGCGACCTTGCCGTCGACGCTGAGGGCGTCGGCATGGAAGACGGCGCCGGGTTTGAACTGCTCGATGAGGTAGCGGTGGCGTTCGTCGCCGAGGTTGTCCAATACCTGCCAGAGTTCTTCTGCGGAATGCACTTTTTTGATGCCGGTGGCGCTGGCTTCGGCTCGGGGTTTGACGACCCATGGCGGCGACACCTTTCGGGTAAATTCGTCCACATCGGCGTCGTGGAAAAGGGCCGAAAATGCCGGCACCGGTATGCCGGCGTCGGCGGCTCTCATGCGCATGGCCAATTTATCGCGGAAGTAGCGGGCTGTGGTTTGGCCCATGCCGGGCACGCGAAATTCTTCGCGCAGGTAGGCTGCCTTTTCCACATCGAAGTCATCGAGGGATACGATTCGGTCGATGCGGTGCTTGCGCTGCAACCAGGCTAATCCTTTGCCGATGTCGTGGAGGTTTTCCGGGGAATTGTCTTCGGTATCCATAAAGAAGAACTCGTCGACGGAGTCGCGGGGCCAGGGCTCATCGCGGAGGCTGCTCTTGGTGAGTAGGAAAACCGTATTGCCGGCCGCTTTGCAGGCGCGCAGGAAATCAACGCCTTTGAAGTAGAACGATACGCAAAGAAAGGTCATCGACTTGGTCATTATTGGGTGAAACGAACGCAGTACCTTATTCTGTGGGCTGAAAGATAGGAGTATCCGGTAAAATATCTACAATCGGCGCCAAGAAAGGAAAATAATTTTTTGCTCGCTTTACGATGCCAATACTTCGACCTTCACGGTTTCGATGCGGGTGGAGGTTACGGATTCGAGGGAGAAGCGGAAGCCGTCGATTTCGATGACGTCGCCTTCGGTGGGTATCTGGCCGGTGGCCGTTACGAGATAGCCGGAGAGGGTGTGGTATTCGCCCTCGGGGAAATTGAGGTTGTATTTGTTGTTGAGGTAGTTGATTTCGAGGCGGGCGGAGAAGCGGAAGGCGTTTTCGGCCAGCGGCTCTTCAACGTATTCCTCTTCGTCGTATTCGTCGTCGATTTCTCCAAATATTTCTTCCAGAATATCTTCCAGCGTAATGAGGCCGGATACGCTGCCAA
>CAYOTJ010000457.1:0-2367 GCA_964406855.1 uncultured Saprospiraceae bacterium | reverse complement strand
TTGTTGCGCTCGGCGATAAAGTTTTGCATAAGATCGCTGACGCGCATTACTTCCGGCACGAAGGTGATGTCGAGGATGAGTTCACGGATGGACTGCGGCCGCTCGAAGAGTTGCTGATGGTGGACATAACCGAGGGTTTGGTTGATGTCATTGTCGATGATCAGCAGGCGTGAGAGCTTGGTTTCCACAAAGAGGGCTTCCAATTCTTCGACGGTGGCGTTTACGTCTATGGTTTCGATTTCGGTGCGGGGCACCATACACTCGCGCACCCGTACATCGCGAAGGTTGAGGGCCTTGCCAAACATCTCCTTATCGATTTCTTCTTCCTGCTCGGTGCGGGCATTTTTGACGAAGTGCTCCAGGTCGGTACGGGTAAACTCCTGGGTTTCGGGCGTCATATTTTGCTTAAAAAACAGGCGCAATAGCCCGTTGGAAGCCGAAGTGAGCAACCAGGTAGGCGGGAGCAGCAGCAGTTGGAACATCTTGAGCGGTACGGCTAAGAGGTAGAGCGCCTCGTCGGCATAGACCCGAAAGAGCACTTTGGGTACAAACTCGCCAAAAATCAGCACCACAACGGTGATGATGATGGTACTGAGCAAAAGTACCAAGCCTTCGCCTGCTATGCCAAAGCGATTGATGAGCAGCGCGTCGACGGGTACCGCCATGAGGGAGGTAAACAACACCAGTACGATGTTATTGCCCACCAGCATAGTGCTCAGAAATCGGGAGGGGTGGTTGTAGAAATCGGCGATGATGGCGCCGCGGGCGCCGCCCCGCTTCTTTTTAAGCTCTACTTTGAGCTTATTGGCCGAAACGTATGCGATCTCGGAGCCCGAAAACAGGGCCGATAGCAGTAATGTGATAACAATGCCGAGGGTTAGCATACGCAGTAATGCTCTGTATTAGGCGCAAAGATACACAAACGCGAATGCAACGCCACAGAAAAGTTACTGCCCGCTGTCGCTTCGGGTAGAGTCGCGGGGTTCATCGACGGTGATGATGCCTTCGACCTGCTGAATACGAGCCTCGCTAAAATCCTGATTGGCGGTAAAGCCGTGGCCGTAGATAATTTCTTTTGGGGTAGTGATGACGGCAAATTTGCGGGTGTAGACCTCTTTGCGCTTTTCGTCCCAGATGAGCTCTTCGGTTTCGAGTTTTTCGTTGTTTTCCGTCAGCCATACCACGCTGTCGCGGGCCAGCACTTCTCCATCGCGCTCTACGCGCAGGGCGTAGCGGGCCGTAAGGCGGCTGCTGATCTGCCGGTTGGGGCCAAAAAATTCGACGAGAATGCCATTGGTAAATTCCTGGCGCGGCTTCACGGGGTCGGCGTGGTTGAGCATCATCGGCCCTGTGATGCGCACCTTCACCTGAGCGGAATCGCTGTAGAGTATTTCCACCTCCCGGGCCTCTTCCACCTGGGGGTCGAGGCGGGCTAAGAGAGCGGCTACATCGGCCGGATTGTTTTCGCAGCCAAACATCAGCGCGGCCGGGGCCAGCCATATCCAGATGATGCGGCGCAGGTAGTACATGGTCTTACTGGTCTCCATTGATAAACAGTATGCGGGTGACGGCGGCTTCCGGTTTTGCGTTAAAGCCGGCATAGCGCGCATTGGGGGTAGCAAAAACGAGGTAAACGCCCGATTGTACCCGGCGGCCGTTGTAATCGCGGCCATTCCAGATGGCCTGACCGCCAAGGGCCTGGGTTTCAAATACTAATTTGCCGTTGATGTCGGTGATTTTTACGCTGGCATCGCGGGCCAATCCTTCTACGGCTATGGGACCATCGTACTCGGGGCGCACGGGATTGGGGAATACTTTCACTTCCGAGCGGTTGACCCGCGCGCCTTTGGTGGCGTCGCTCTGGTAGGAAACTACGCCCTTGTCGGTACCGATAAAAACCTCGCCGGTTTCGTGGTTGATGGCTATATCGCGGATGACGTTATCGGGCAGGGGCGAGTTGAGCTCTGTGAAATAGAGGATTTCCTCCCGGCCGTCGGCCGACATGAGGTAGAGGCCATTGGTAGTGCCTATCCATTTGCGGTTGGCGCCGTCTACGGCTATGCTCAGCACCGTTTGGGTTTTGAAGAGGTACTCGGCAAAGCCGTTGCGTTCCACTACGCGGAGGGTGCCGGCGCAAGTGCTCTCCATAGCGGCCTGGCCGCATTCAAAAATAACGATGCCCTGAGCCGTGCCCACCCATACGTCGCCATCGAGGTCGATGGCGATGCAGCGCACATCGGGGGTGGGCAGGTTGCTGTTGCTGGAGGTGATGGCGCGGCATTGGTCGTCGGAGGCGTCGTCGAGCTCTCCTTCGTCAAAAACCAGCAGGCCGGCCTGAGAGCTGCCCTCCACCACCCACTTGAAGCC
>CAYOTJ010000456.1:0-3584 GCA_964406855.1 uncultured Saprospiraceae bacterium | reverse complement strand
GGAAGGGGTATGAATTTTTGAAAGTAAGAAACTAAGCATTGGCATCACGAAGGGAGGGGCTCAGAGCGCCCTCTTCGCCTCGTCTTTAAACCGACAACCACATTCAGAATGAAGTCTGTATTCCTGATCTTATCCTGGGCGTTATGCCTTGCGGGCTACCGCTTAGCCGCCCAGCCCCAATCCGGAATGGATGCCGAAGCGCTGCTCCAACAAGCCGCGCAGCACATGGATTACGGCCGATACGCCGAGGCGCTGGCGCTGGCGCGCGAGGTCGTGCAGGCGCTGGCGCCCGTGTGGGGCGAGAACAGCCCCCGCTTGGCCGAGGCCTATTGCGCCGCCGGGCTGGCGGCCATCCATGCCGACAAGCCCGCCGCCGAGGGCTACCTCCGGCAAGTGCGGGCCATAGAATTGGCCCCCGACAGCCCCGCCTGGCCCACCGTCTATTACTTTCAGGGGATGCGGGCTTCGCGGGAGGGCGAGCATGACGAAGCCATGCAGCATTTCGTGAATGCCCTGGACCGCTTCCGGCAAACGGGCGGCGCCCCCGTGCTGGAGGGAAGCATTTACGCGGGCATGGGCTACACCCTGTTGTCCCAAAAGCGTTATGCCGGGTCGATTGCCCAAAACGAGGTGGCCGTCAACATCTGGGAGAAGGCTTATGGCCCCGACTACCCCCGTTTGGCTCATGCTTACAACAACATTGGCCAGGCGTACTTCCAGGGTTTGGGGCAACCTCGCCAAGCCTTGGCCTACCACCAGCGGGCACGGGCTTTGCGCGAAAAAGCGCTGGGCCCCGATCATCCCGACTTAGTGGCCTCCCTCAACAACATCGGCCTGGTTTGTAATGCCATAGGCGACTTCGACTATGCAACCGAGTACCTTTACAAAGCCCTCGACATTGCCCGGCGCACCGGATTGCAGGCCTATCTGACCTACATTTACACCAACCTCGGCGTGGCCAGCAGCGGCAAAAAAGAACACGCCCTGGCTCGCCAGTACTACGAGAAAGTGCTCGAAATTGAAGAGGCGCTCTATGGCCGCCCCGACCACCCGGAAATACTGACCACCGTGTTCAACCTGGCCGTATCCTATAAAGACGAGGGCAATTTTGAAGCTGCCACGCGCTACTACCAGCGCGCATTGGATATGGCAGAGCCGAATCACCCTTACCGGGTTATGTTCTACAACGGTATGGGGCTGGCGCAACTCTCCGCCGGGCAGCATGCCGCTGCGGAGGCTAACTTCCGCACTGCCCTCAAAGTAGGGATTGATACCTATGGCCCTAGCCACCCCTATGTGGTGAATGCGTACTACGGCCTGGGGTCGGTGGCGATGGCGCAGGAGCAACCCGCCACCGCCCTCAACTGGAACCAACAGGCCCTAACTGCGCTTGGCTATCGGGGGGGCGACAACCGGGACGGCGTTTTGTCTGATCTGTATTTGGTCAATACGCTCAGCCAGCGATGCCGGTTTTTGTGGCAGCAGGCGCAGGCCGCTCCACAAAATGAGCTGGAAGATGTGCTGAAAACATGCGGCTCGCTCATCCGCATTTTCGACCAGATCAGCCGCACCTACCGGCGCGCATCCAGCAGGCAGCAACTGATGGAGCTCACTTATCCCATCTTTGAAATCGCCATTGCCGCCCACCTGCGGCGCTACCGCCAAACAAACGACGAGCAGGATTTTGCGGCTGCATTAGCCTATGCCGAGCGCTCCAAAGGCCTGCTGCTCTACGAGGCGCTGGTGGAAGCCGAAGCCCAACAATTAGCCAATATCCCTCCGCAACTGCTGCGGCAGGAGGCCGAGCTCCGGGATAGTTTAGCCCACTATGAAACCCGTCGGCAGGGGGCGCTCGCAAAAGGCGCAGCCGAAGACGATCCCGCCGTATTGGACGTAGCCTACAAAATACGCCAGATCGACGATGCCTACGACCGTTTGCTGGACGTGTTCGAGCAGGACTATCCGCGCTATTTCCAGGCGAAACACACCACTTCGGTACCTGACTTGGCAACGATACAACAAACACTGCTGAGCCCCGGCCAGTCGCTGGTAGAGTACGTCGTCGGCGAAAAGGATGTTTATATCTTTCTGGTGCAACCCACCGCTTATGAGGCCATTGTTTTGCCGAAGGAAGAGCTGGACGCCTGGGTCGCGCAAATGGTGCAGGAAGGCCTGTCGGGCTTTGATCCCGGTCGCCGGGGCAGCAGTGGCTTTCAGCAGGAAACCGCGTCTGGCGACGGCTTCACCACAGCGGCGCAAAAGCTGTACGACAAGCTGTGGAGGCCCATCCGCAGCAAGCTGGGAGCGTCTGTGATTGTCATCCCCGACGGGGTGCTGGGCTATCTCCCCTTTGAAGCCCTCGTTTCCGGCGAACCGCCCCGCCGGGGCATTTTCTGGGCTTATCCCTTCCTCATCAACGACCATTGCATCAGCTATGCTTACTCTGCCGCGCTGTTGCAGGAGATGCGCAAGCAGCCGCCAACCCGGCCGGCAGCCGAACTGCTGGTGTTTGCGCCCTTCCATCAATCGGCCGAAAAAACAGAACAGTCGGAAAGCTACGCCGAGCCGGGCCTCTCGGGGCAGCCAGACACCTTAGCCGGGCTGCCAAGCAGCGCCCGGGAAGCCGCCGACATAGGCCCAATCTGGAACGGCAAGGTTTATTACGGCGCCGAAGCCTCCGTGGCCGCATTTCGGCAGGAGGCGCCACAGTACCGTTTTTTGCACATAGCTACGCATGGCAAGGCCGACGACCGCCTCGGCGACTACGCCTATCTGGCCTTCGGCATCCCGGAGCAGGAACGCCGCTATGCCCGGTTTTATGCCCGCGAAATCTATACCTTGTCGCTCAATGCCGAGCTGGTCTTCCTGTCGGCTTGCGAAACCGGCATCGGGCGTCTGAGGCGGGGCGAGGGCGTCATCAGCTTAGCGCGCGCCTTTTCCTATGCCGGCGCCCGCAGCATCGTCAGCAGCCTGTGGCCCGTAAAAGACGATGACTCCATACCCGATATAAGCCGGTCGTTTTACCAGTACCTGAAGGGGGGGATGGGCAAAGCCGAGGCATTGCGCCAGGCCAAACTCGACTATTTTGAGGCGCATAAAGGCGGCGGCCAAAAGAGTCATCCGTATTACTGGGCCGGATTGATCGGGTCGGGAGATATGCAATAACCCGCCGGGCGGTATTTTACCTGAGCGCCTGCTCCAGCGCCCCGGCCTTCGACTGGTAATCGTGGTAGTTCTCCGGCGCCAGCATCTTAGCCAGCAGGGCCGCGGTTTCCGCATTCCCCGACGGATGTTGCATGAGCAGGCTGAGCAGCAGGTTCCACTCCATCCGGTCTTGTACCGGGCCGCCGTAGCCTTCGCCGGCCATCTGCCGGAAGCGTGCGGCGGCCCGGTCGTATTGTCCGTTTTTGAAGTAGGCGTGCGCCAGCAGTTCGCGCCCGTCGTCGGTTGGCGCTCCGCTGCTCAGCAGCCGGATGACTTCGGCGTAGCGGCCGGCTTCGTAGGCTTTCAGGGCATCCGTGAGGTTGGTCGCCGCCGCCGACGCCCCTCTGAGCTGTCCCAGCAGATGCCCCGGCGACTCGTGG
>CAYOTJ010000455.1:0-3585 GCA_964406855.1 uncultured Saprospiraceae bacterium | reverse complement strand
GGCTGTGACTCCGCCAAAGCATTTCCCCCTACGAATTCATTTCCCTCGTGCACCTGTCCGCCGATGATGGAGCGGATAAACGTATTTAAGTCTACAGAAATAAATGGACAAACGCTTAGAGCTTGGTAGGTCGTGAATTCTGGAGATAGGTACTCTCCACAAGTACTTATAGCGCCAACGTCAACTCTCCACATATTATGATCTGCTTCAACATCCATCACAGCTCCTTGGTCAGTAGTAAACATAACCATAGAAATATCATCCACATAATCCATGTAGTTCATGTAGAAGTCTCTAGTACCACATGAATTATTAGCTGTTGAGGTACAAGTGGTAAAATCCATAGTTGGCACGCCGAAATTTGATTGATTTTGATCGGGCGTATCATCAATCATGTCGCCATTGCCACATCCGGAGAATATATGGCGCAATCCAAAATAATGACCGACTTCATGTGTGACCGTCCTGCCTAGATCATAATTAGGCTCTGTATTTATACCTGTTCCTGAGAAACAGCTAATTCCGGGACCACCAAAAGCTGAAGCAAGTATATGAATTCCATTCCCATTGGGATTTACTGCTCCGGAAATTGGCGCACTGCCGAGGTAGCCAAGGTCATCTTCAACAAAAATATTAAGATAACCTGACCACTCACTTCCTGCATTGGGAAAAGACTCTTGTCCTATGGTAATGGCATACTCTCCTTCGCTCAGCCCGCTCCCGATGGGATGATTAGAGGTGGCAATATAAAACTCGATATGAGTACCCTCAAATAGTGCCTCTACAGGAAATTGATGTGGACAAGCATCTGATATATCTGTATAAATTTCAATATCAGCATTGTCTGCGCCAAAGTCCTGATTCAAAACCTCAATCTGCGCTATGGAGGCATCAATCAAGCAACAGATATTTTCATTGGTCACAGCGCCATTAAAATGGATGGCTACGGGGACTCTTACAATATTGCCTGATTTAGTATGCCTTACCTTTATGCGCTCTCTGATAAGATGGGTCGTTTTTTCAAACCATTGTTGGTATTCTGGGTTTAGCATTAATTCTTGCTGATAGGTATCAGTACCACAAGTTCGTTGTGAATACAGATTCGGGGTGTTCAATAGCAGGAGCAATATCATAATATAATACCAAGGTGTGATAGTCCCCCCCCGGACTGTAATTGCTCGTCGGTGAGCAATGGGTCTTTTTCACATGCCAGCGTTACCATCAACGCCAGGGCCAATAGGTAAAGAGACAGCTTTACATGCTTCATATAAAAAGTGTTTAAAGGTTACAATAACATTTGGTCGGCATACGCTGCACACCAGCGCTACCGTAGCTACAGAAAAAACATCAGACCTCAGCCATGAGGCTAAAGCCAATGACTTATGTTATTGTGCATAGTGTTTTGAAACCTCTTAAATATTGCTGAAAATCAGTCTGTTGGCAGAAACGCCATCAAAAGCGCATATCGGTTTGGGGTACATAGGCCCTTGTGTTAAATTTAAAATGCAGACTCAATGCTTTATAACACAAAAGCAACGATAACAAAAATAAGGGGACTAATTGATTTTTGCAAATTTAATGCACATAAAGTACGTATTTCAAATGTTAAAATTTGATTGACGCCCGGGCGCCAATCAAATTTTAACCCCTGTCATCCGGATCAACTGCGGGTATTGTTCTCCTCAGGCATTTTCCAAGGCCGCTATATCTAGCTTAGTCATCGACAGCAGGGCCTGCATGGCCCGGGCACCGCGCTCGGGATCGCTCATCAGCCGCGATAGCGCCGCCGGTACCACCTGCCACGATACCCCGAAGGCGTCCTTCAGCCAGCCGCAGGGCTGGTATTCGCCATCCTGCCCCAAGGCCTCCCAGTAGTAATCAATCTCGGTCTGGTCTTGGCACTCCACCACCAGCGACGTGCCGGGCGAGAAGTCGTAATCATGCGCCAGCGTGCTGCTCATGGCATTGATGATGCTGTTCTTGAGCCGGCATTGGGCAAAGAGCAGGGCCCCTTCCGGCACATCTGCCCCAGGCGGGTAAGGGGCTTCCAGTAAGGAGATGGAATGGGGGAATATATGGGTATAACGATCGAGGGCCGCTTTTACGAGGCCCTTCTTTTCATTGACAAAAAGCAGGTTGGGAACCACTTTTTGCGCACTGCGGATATCGTCGATGTCGAGCTGCCAACTGACGCCATATCGGTCTTCTATCCAGGCATAACACGCCGACCAGTCGTAGCGCCCGAGCGGCATAATCACTTTGCCGCCAACGGAAAGCGACGCATAAAATCGATTGATCTCCTCCTGGCTACCGGTGTAGATGAAGAACGACAGCGCCGGATTGGGGGCGTATTGGGGGCCGCCATTGAGGGCCATAAAGCGGAGGCCGCCTATTTCAAAGCGGCTTACCACCGGATTCTCTTCCAGCAACCGGGCGTCTCGGAATATCGAGCAATAATAGCGCGCCGCTTCGCCCGCTTGCCCGTCGAACCACAGGCAAGGGTAAATCGAATGACTCATGGTAACCTTTTTTGCGGTTAGATTAGGCCGTTGCTTCTGAGTTGCCGGCCCGCAGCCGCTTCATGGCGTAGCTTACGCCCAGCATAACCGCCAGACCAATGAGGTAAGAGGCAATGAACAGCAGCCAGTCGTACTGGTCTTTGTTGACGGCCTCCCGCTTGGCGCCCAACCCCCATAGGTTGGCAATGCCCTTTTTCACAAAGAAGCGGGAAACAAGAGATGAGGCCAAAAGGCCGGCTAAGTAGCCCACCGACAGGTTGAGGGCCTCGCTTGCGATAAAACTGGCAAATTTAGACATAGATGGATGGTAATTATAATGATAAATAACGCCTAACCAAGTATGAAATCCTGCCGAAAAAAGTGAAGGGCAGCCACTGGGCCAGCCCTTCCTCTGAAATCACCCGACTGTTGTATCCAAACAGTTCGATCAAAATTAGGTCATTATTCGCAATCGCACACCATTTTAGCTGCGAAAAGTGCAAAATTGTCTCTATTTGTCGGTCAAAGACTGATTTCCCGCCTGTCTTCGGCCGTTCCGTCGGCATTGGTCGCCTGAATAATGACCGTATTGCCGCCCCTCCTGAGCTGGCACTGGCCCACAAATTCGCCCGTGCGCGCATCGAAGGTGAAGTTGGTAATCCGCTCCCCATTGGCCGTAAATACAATTTGGCCGGCTTCGGTAATGTTGCGCACGGTAGCCCGCACCGTGCTGGGGCCGAGCCCCGGCGACATGGGGTTTTCCACAGGCCGGGATACCGAGCTTATGGTCACTGTCGGCGCGTTAGCCGATACCGGGGCGTAGATCACCGTCGTTGTAGCTTCGCCCGCGCCCTCGGCGTTTTCGCCCCGTACCACTATCGTATTTACTCCCTTAACGAGCACAAACGAAAAAGTAACTTTTTCTTCGGCCTTACGGTGCGTAAAGGCCGTAAAATTATTGCCGTTGATGGTCACCGTCACCCGCTCGGCATGGCGCACGTTGGCCTCTACAGCCGCCCGATTGATGCGGCTGCTGCGGCCGGGCTCGGCGGGTTTTACAAACGACACCTCCGGCTTGGGCGCGGGT
>CAYOTJ010000454.1:0-3586 GCA_964406855.1 uncultured Saprospiraceae bacterium | reverse complement strand
GGCGCCAGCAGGTGGGTCATGCCCACGCCAAAATTGCCTTGCGCCACGCCGTCGTCGTCGCCATCAAACAGCGCTACCAATTGGGCGTTCACGAAGAAGTGGTTATTGGCTGATCCGGGGTTGAAGTAGTACCGGGCAAAGGGGCCTATGGCGCCAATTAAGCTCACATCATCGTCGATGCCGCTGCCTGTAACCAGCGTCACGTTGGCGCCCAGCAACAGGCGATTGGTAAAAAAGTAGCCCAGTTCAGGGGAAATACCTAAGTTGATAAAATCGCCGCCTTCATCAGATACCCACGAAAGTTCTGCCTGGCCGTTGGCAAAGTTGTAGCCGTTAGACAGGCCGCTGGCATAGAGCGTTCCTTTAGTGAGCTGGGCCTGCGCCCCTGCGCTGAACAGGAGGAGGAAAAGAGTAGAAAGGGTAAAAACACGCATATTTGTAAAGGTTTAGTTGACCAATAAAAGCGAAAGAGGCGGGTAGCGCATTCCGTGTAAAAGGTAATTGCATCTTGCTGAACCATAGTTCTCTAAGCCAGGATTCATCAATCTCGACCTGGAGAACCACAATGCGAATTTAGCACAATTATGGCCCGGGCTACCCTCCTGTGGATAGGTATAGAAGAAATTTTATGAAAAATAGCGCTTTTGCGCAACCTTTACACCAGCCCCCCGTATAAGCGTATTGTATTACATGTCGATTTGACGAGCTTTGAGAGGAAAAAAACGAGTGTTAAGCCTGTGTCCGATGAACGCCGCTGTTTTTCAAAGCGGTTGTTTTTCGGGCACAGGCTTTTCTATTTGGCTCCGGCAAAACGCCACATCTGTCGGACCAGGGGGCGCAGCGGTATGGGCCGGCAGACGCAGGCGGCCATATCGCGGAATAAACGCATAGCCGGCCCATAGTAGCGGAGCACCCGGCGCCGCGCAGGATGCCCTGAGGAGTAGATGATAAGCGGCGGGGCCCCAAAGCCCGATCAAAAGCGTATCTTTACCGGCATCAAGAACAAGTCTAACAAATGTATTGATTATGCTGGGGTTTGTACTACGGACATGGGTGCTGGCGGGGGTGCTGGTGCCGGCGCTTAGCCTGATGACAGAGCTGCGGGCCCAAACGTATCAACAGACGGTGAGGGGAACGGTGACGGATGCGGATACGGGACTGCCGCTTACGGGCGCTACGGTAATGCTGAAGCCCGTGGGGCAAGGGGCCATAACCGACAGCCTGGGACGCTACCGGCTCGGGCAGATCGCGCCAGGCCGATACACGCTATCTATCAATTACTTAGGATACGAAACTTTAGAGATACCTGAAATATTGGTATCTACGGGCAAAGAGACTGTGGCGGCGGCGGCGCTCAAAACCGCCGGAGCTGAGCTGGCGACGGTGACGGTGCGGGCCCCCCGGCCGGAGGTGCGAGCCATGGCCTGCCCTACGGTATACACCCTCTCGATAGAGGAGACGCTGCGCTTTCCGGCTACCTTTTACGACCCCGCCCGGCTGGCGCTGCTGCTGCCGGGGGTAGTGCAAGCCAACGACCAGAACAACGGCATGTCGGTGCGCGGCCACTCGCCCATAGCCGTGAGCTGGCGCTTAGAAGGCATAGAGGTGGCCAACCTGAACCATACGGCCAATGCGGGCACCCTCTCCGACGGGGTAGCGGCCGTAGGGGGCGGCGTTAATGCGCTCAGCGCTCAATTGCTCGACAACTCTCAGTTTTACAACGGCGCCTTCCCGCTGGCTTACGGCAATGCCATTGGGGGGGTGATGGATATGCGGCTGCGGGCCGGCAACAACGAGCGGCGCGAGTATACCTTTCAGGCGGGCCTCATCGGCATTGACCTGGCGGCTGAAGGCCCCTTCCGCAAGGGTGGGCGCTCGTCGTACTTGGTCAACTATCGCTACTCGTTTACGGGTTTGCTGAGCGACTTGGGCGTGCCGTTAGGCGATGAGACGATCAAGTTTCAGGATCTGAGCTTCAACTTAGTATTTCCGGGAAGAAAGGGCGGCCGGTTTGCGGTACATGGCGTTTTTGGATTTAGTTCTAACCTCTATAATGGCAGCCTCCCCGCCGACAGCACCCTATGGGAGTCGGAAAAGCAGGCTTATGGGCAGATAAAATTTGAGGGTTCCTTAGGCCTCTTGGGAGCTACCTACCAGCGCCCGGTGGGGCGCAAGGGCGCGCTGAGCGCCTCGATGGGGTATTCGGTTAGTTCGTCTGTGCGCAAAGCTTCTTTTGATCTGCCATCGTTTAATTTTGAATCGCGTTTAGAGCAGGATGAGAACATCAATGGCCGTGTGAATTTCAATACATCTTATCGCCATCGCTTCCGGCCGGGGCAAGTGGGTGAGATTGGCATGGAATTGCTGGGCACAATAGATCAAAGTACCGTTGATCGGCGGGATCGCAATTCGCCCGGGTTCAGTTTCGCGAAATACATCACTGAGCCCTGCCTCGGCGCTTTGTATGGCCGCTGGCGTTGGGAAAAAGGCCAATGGCAGGCTTCGCTGGGCGGGCGGGCTACCGTTGTGCAGTTGATGCCAACCAGAGGTAATGAGGAGCCCCGCTGGTTTTTTGCCCCCCGCGGCTACCTGACCTGGTCGCCTACGTCGGCCCGGCAATGGCAGCTCAGTTATGGGGTACACCAGCAATTTTCGGTGCTTGAGGCTTCGGCTCAACATTTGGTGCTGGGGTATCGGCTACAGCTGAGTCCGGCGCTTACAGCCCGCCTCGAAGCTTACGTGCAGCAGGTAGACGCGCTTCCGGGTTCGACCAAGATTCGGTTCATCAATGGGCAGGAAGCGGCCGACATCCCCTCCCTTCCCTTGGCCGACCGCGCCCGCCATGCGGGATTGGAGGGCAGCCTTCAGCACTTTGCCGGCGAAGGCTGGTACTACCTACTTACGGCAGCCGTATACCAGGCCGAGTACCGCGCCGACGAAGAAGCCGAATGGCGGGAAACCCGCTTCAGCGGCCGGTTTGCGAGTTCGCTGGTGCTGGGCCGCGAGTGGTCGGGGGAGCCCGCCGACCAACAGCGCCGGAGGTTAGGTGTGAACGTAGCCCTACAACTAAACGGCGGCCAGCGGGTGGCGCCCATAGATGTGGCGGTGTCAAATGGATTCAACTTCACGGTCTTTGATACTGCTCGGGGTTATCCAGAACAACTACCGGCTTACTTCCGCACCGACCTGCGGGTGTATTTTCAGCGCAACCGCACCAATTGGAGCTCTACGCTTTCCCTCGACGTACAGAATGCCACCAACTACCAGAACGTGGCTTTCCGGTATTACGACCGGCTGTTGCAGCGCGAAACGGAGCGCCGGCAACTGTCTACAATTCCGGTAATCAGTTATCGGATTAACTGGTAGTGAGTATTATTAGAAAAATGAGCGTAATTTTAGGCTCACAGAACCAGCGTAAGCATACATGAAACGGATTGTAGTCCTGCTTGTGGCAGTATTTTGGGGTTGGCTGGGCGCGCCGTCCTTATTGGCCCAGAGCGCCGGCAAGCTGGAGCAGGTGAAGGCTCTCTATCTGCGTGGCAAGTACGAGCTGGCCCTGCAACTGATTGACAACGCCCGCTTGGCC
>CAYOTJ010000453.1:0-3590 GCA_964406855.1 uncultured Saprospiraceae bacterium | reverse complement strand
TCACCACTTTCACCTTCACGTGGTTGCCCATGATGTTGCCGTCCTTGTCTTTGATACCGGCGCCGGAGCGACGTATGTCTAAGCGGATGGAAGCATAAAATTTGAGCGCATTACCGCCAGTGGTGGTTTCGGGATTGCCGAACATGACGCCAATCTTCTCGCGCAATTGGTTGATGAAGATGCAGCAACAGCCCGTGCGGCCAATCGAAGCCGTGAGCTTACGCATGGCCTGCGACATCAGGCGCGCCTGAAGACCCACCTTGCTGTCGCCCATTTCGCCCTCAATTTCGGAGCGAGGCACCAGAGCAGCCACCGAGTCGATGACGATGATGTCGATGGCGCCCGACCGGATGAGATTCTCGGTGATTTCGAGCGCCTGCTCGCCGTTGTCGGGTTGGGAAATGAGGAGGTTGTCGGTGTCTACACCCAGCGACTTGGCATAAAACCGGTCGAAGGCGTGCTCTGCATCGATGAAGGCCGCAATGCCGCCCCGCTTTTGACATTCGGCGATGCCGTGGATGGCCAGCGTGGTTTTACCCGACGATTCGGGGCCGTAAATCTCAATCACCCGGCCGCGCGGAAAGCCGCCAATGCCCAAGGCAATATCGAGGCCCAGCGAGCCCGAGGGGATGGCCTCAACATCCATCACGCGGGCGTCGCCTAAGCGCATAATGGTGCCTTTGCCATAGGTTTTTTCAATGCGGTCGACGGTGGCTTGAAGCGCCTTGAGCTTAGCTTCCCGGTCTTGCGTACTCTGCATGGTCTGCTGTTTTATAAGGTATTAACTTTTTGTTGAAACGCTTCACAAATGTAAACTTTCTGTTGCTGTGCTGCAAATTTTTTGCGCACTTTTTTATAAATAGGCTGCATTTTTTTTGACGCGGGCATGTGATTTGGCTGTAAATTATTGATATTTAGCCACTTAAAACATAAAACAATTTGCGTCAAACAAGCTTTGTCAGCCCGTATCAACGATGTTTTGGCAGTTGTTGGGATTTGGCTAACTTTGCCCTTTGGCACGAATGCCCAACAGTACTGGAGGCTTATGAATATCAAAGTAGGTATTTTTTTCGGCGGTCCTTCCCGGGAGCGCGAAATATCTTTTGCCGGTGGCCGCACGGTTTACGACAACTTGAACAAGACCTTGTTCGAGCCGATGCCCATTTTTGTCGATAGTTTCCGAAATTTCATACTCCTCGACTGGCAGTATCTATACAAAGGCAGCATTCGCGACTTTTACCCGCCGGTAGCGGCGCTGCCTTCTTCTCCCAATGGTTTTCAGATATACCTCGAAAGTTTAGGTAAGCTGAGCTTAGCCGAGCAAGATGCCGTCATCAACCGGGTGGGCCGCCGCATTCCGGCCGAACAGCTACCGGCCCTGATGGACGTAGCCTTCCTCGCCCTGCACGGAGAATATGGCGAAGACGGGCAACTCCAGCAGGAGCTGGCCCAATTGGGCATCCCCTACACCGGCAGCGGCGTGCGCGCCAGCCAGATTGGCATGGATAAAGCCTGGCAGAAAGACCTCATGGGCGAGTATGGCTTTGCCCGCCCCAAAGTGCAGGTGCTCACCCGCCACGCCTGGACTGCGGGCGACGTACACGCTGCTTACGCCAGGGCCGTAGCCGAAATTGGCTTCCCGTTAGTCGTCCGCCCCGCCAACCAGGGCTCCTCCATAGGCGTTAGCATCATGGGCCAGGAAGAGGGCCTCGAAGGCTTCGAGCGGGCCGTCAACCGCGCTTTCTTCCGCGAACTCATCCCCATGGATGAGTGGCGCGACCGCAGCGCCTTCGAGCGTCAGGAATATGTACGCCTGCTGGCCGACATACGCGACGGCTTAGGCTTCCCTCTCGATGTAGCCCTGGGTAGCCAGCGCCAGACCCTCTACCATCCCGAGGCTCTGCTCGACTACCTGAATCAGGCCACCGCCAATGCCGAACACCTCAGCCAGGTATTTGTGCTGGAGGCCGGCCAGAGCGAAGAGAAAGTTATCCTCGAAGCTTTTATCTCTGGCAAGGAGTTCAGTTGTATCGTCATCCGCACGGAAGACGGCGGCGCCATCGCCCTGCCCCCCACCGAAATCATCAAGGGTAGCGAAGTTTTCGACTACCGCTCCAAGTATCTGCCCGGCCTTTCGCGCAAGGTGACGCCCATCGACCTGCCTCCACAGCAGATCGAAGCCATTCGGCGCGAGTGCGAGCGCCTCTTCACCGACCTCGGCTTTCAGGTGTATGCCCGCATCGACGGCTTCATCCAGCCATCGGGCCAGATATTCCTCAACGATCCTAATACGACCTCGGGCATGTTGCCCAGTTCGTTCTTTTTTCATCAGGCAGCCGAAATCGGCCTCAATCCCAGCCAGTTTCTCACCTATGTGCTGCGCATATCCCTACAGGAACGGTTGGCGGAGTCGCCCCAGCGCAACGACTGGCAATACCTGCTGGAGCGCCTCGACGCCGGCATCGCCGATCTGCGTGCCGCCGCCGCCGCCCGCCGCCGCATCGGCGTCATAATGGGCGGCTATTCCTTCGAGCGGCACATATCCGTAGAGAGCGGCCGCAACGTCTTTGAAAAGCTGTCGAGCTCCGATAAATACGAGCCCGTGCCCCTCTTCCTCGCGGGCCAGGCCGGCAACTACCATCTTTATCAGTTGCCCGTCAACCTCCTGCTAAAAGACAATGCCGACGACATCCGCGATAAGATAGCCCACTGGAGCCGCCACCCGCTCGTAGAGCGCATCAAGGAGCAATGCAGCGCCATCACCCGCAAGTATGCTTCGGCTCAGGTAGTCTTCGACCCCCTACGCATAGAGGTAGCCCAACTGCCTCAGTACTGCGACGGGGTCTTCATTGCGCTGCATGGTCGCCCCGGCGAAGATGGCGATCTCCAAAATCGTCTCGACGCCCTCGGCTTGCCCTACAATGGCTCCGGCGTGCGCTCGTCGAGCATCACCATCAACAAATTTCGCACCCTCCAGAGCCTCAGCCGCACGGGGCTGCCCGTGGCCGGCCAGCTATTGCTGTCGGTACAGGATTTTCAACAAAATCGTCAGGCTTTCTTCAGTCAGGTCGAGGAGTGCTTCAGCTATCCGTTAGTGGCCAAGCCCGTCGACGACGGTTGCAGCTCAGCCGTAAAGGTCATCCGCAACCGCGAGCAGCTCGAAGCCTACGTTTACCTCCTCTACGCCGACCCCGGCTACGACGAGGCCGCCGCCCGCCGCGTACTCAAGCTCAAACCCAAAGAGGAGTTTCCCACCAAAACGGAAATCCTCTTTGAGCAGCTCATCACCGCCGAAGGCGCCCCGCGCTTCCTCGAAATCACGGGGGGCATGCTCACTCACTACCAGCCCGATGGCGGGCTCCGATACGAGGTCTTCGAGCCCAGCGAGGCCTTAGCCAGCGGCGAAGTGCTGTCGCTGGAAGAAAAATTCCTCGCCGGCGAAGGCCAAAACCTCACCCCCGCCCGCTTAGCCCATCAGGGGTATAGCTACGAACACGTCGTAAGCCAGGTCAAACGCGATCTCGAAAAGGCCGCCCGCCTCCTCGATGTGCAGGGCTATTGCCGCATCGACGCCTTTGTGCGGGTATTCC
>CAYOTJ010000452.1:0-3598 GCA_964406855.1 uncultured Saprospiraceae bacterium | reverse complement strand
GGCCGCAAGCCGGAGGCGTATCGATGGTGGAGTTGTTCGTGTTACCTGTAACGGTCTGGCCGCAGGTAACGGTGACGGCATTGTCACACAGGTCGTTGGCCATCAATTGGGCGCTGGCCGTGTTGGCAAAGGCCAAAGCGAAGAGCGCCAGTGCTGCGCTCCGAACAAGGTAGGCTAAATTGTGCATTCCTTATGGTTTGAATGATAAAAAGTAAATAATGGCAAATCTTAAGCAAGTTACAGGTGGTTGCTATTTGCGCTTCTATTTGTACTCATCCGTGTATATCAAAAGCATAACTTGTATAAAGAAGGTATCAGGCTTAATGTCAGTTTGGGCGGCTCGCTGCTCGTCGGCAGCGAGCCGTCCGTACATTGTATCGTTTAGTGCAGGCTCATTACCGATTAACGGCCTACCACCAATTTCTTCTGGAACTGCTGTCCGTTTACGCGTACGATAGCGAAGTAAGTGCCAGCCGCGAGGTTGGTTACGTCTACTTCCACCTGGTTATTGCCGGCGAATACGCCGATCTGGCGCTCAGAAACGATACGGCCAAGGGCGTCGATCATCGTCAATGAAGCTTCGCCGTCCTGAGTAGCATTGATCTTCAGCATCGATACGCCGCTCTGAGCGGGGTTCGGGAAGAAGTCGCCTACATAGTCTACGCCCAGATCGTTGTTGTTGCCTGTCGTGAGGTTGTTCGAACCCGTAGTGGTGGTCACCGTCGGAGCGCAGGTTACCGTCAGCGAAAATGCGCCCGTAGCGCCTGCGAAGCCGTGTACGCGTACGCGGTACAACGTACCTGATACAGAGGCCCAGCTCACCTGCGATTGCAGGCCGCAGAAGTCGTCGTTGCAAGCCACGCTCGTCAGTGCGCCGCAAGCGCCGGTGTAGATGTCCAACTTAGAGTCGTAAGACGTACCCGTACACAGGCTGGCCGTAAGGGTCGTACCCGTGCCTACGATGGTATACCAGCGGTCGGCAGCTACGCTACCGCCCGTGCAGGAAGCAGCGGGGCCGTCGGTAGTAGCGCCTACCGTCGTACCGCTTACCGTCTGGCCGCAAGTGAGGTCCGTGGGCGTAGCGCAGGCGTCGTTGTTGCCCGGCGCCGGTGGGGTACCACAGGTAAGCGCCAGCGTAAAGTTGCCGGAAGCCGTGCTGAAGCCCGTAACCAATACATAGTAAGTAGTGCCTGCCGTCGACTG
Organism: uncultured Saprospiraceae bacterium; assembly: GCA_964406855.1. Taxonomy (GTDB): domain Bacteria; phylum Bacteroidota; class Bacteroidia; order Chitinophagales; family Saprospiraceae; genus JAUMBM01. The sequence continues at coordinate 2,395 of CAYOTJ010000452.1, read as the reverse complement.
GAAGGTTACCTGCGATTGCAGGCTGCAGAAGTCGTCGTTGCTGGCTACGCAGGTCAGCGCGCCGCAGCTGCCGCTGAATACGCCAATCTTGGTATTATAGCTGGAGCCGCAGAGGCTGGCCGTCACCGAACCGCCGTTGCCCGTGAAGGTGTACCATACGCCGGGGGCCGTGCCCAAAGCAATGGTGCAAGTACCTACAGCGTCGGCCGTAGCGCCTGTGGTGCTACCCGTAACCGTGCTGTTGCAGTTCATCGAGATGGCGCTTGCACAAGCGTCGTTAGCTACGCCTACGCTGCCCGAGCAAGAGATCGACAGGCTGAAGTTGCCGCGAGCGCTTACGGCGCCCGTTACCCAGATGTAATACGTAGTGCCCGAAGTACTGTTGAACGTAACCGTCGACTTACGGCCGCCCGCAGCGCAGGCAGCGTCATTGTCGTTGCCTGCTACGCAGGTCAAAGCCGAACAAGAGCCCGAGAATACCCCGATTTGCGAGTCGTAGTTGGTCGTAGCGTTACAAGTCGACAGCGTAACCGTCTGGCCCGTACCTACAAAGCGATACCATACGCCATAGCGCGGGAAGTTGAGGCCGCAAGCCGGAGGCGTATCGATGGTGGAGTTGTTCGTGTTACCTGTAACGGTTTGGCCGCAGGTAACGGTAACGGCGTTGTCGCACAGGTCGTTAGCCATCAGCTGAGCGCTGGCCGTGTTGGCAAAAGCTACGAGCGTTGCCAGTGCGGCAACCTGGCGCAAAAATTTAGTAAAAGTTCTCATCCGTCTGATTAGTTTATAAAAAAAAGTCAATAAATGCACATTCCCTTTCGTTCGCAAACGAAATAAGCATTGGACGTCGTTATGTGATCTCACTGTCGAGGGAGGAGGGGATCCCAGTCTAAAAGCCGTATACGGAACAACTCCGCATAGGTTTCACAAAAAAGGCAATTTTTTTTCGACTGTACATGGGAGGCAACAAAAATGCCTTTCACGGCCGAAAATTATATTTTTATCAATAATCTTGCAAATAATGTAGGAAAAAATTTTAATCTTACATTTTATCCCCGACAATTGTTTCTCACTTTCAACGAAATGCACAATCTGATCAAATGATATTTTTCAAAAATAACTTACCGCTTTTGGCGGCTCTGGCCGGCAGCCTGCTGTTGGCCACAACGGGTTGCCAATCACAGTCTGCGCCCTTCACGGCGCCTCGCTTCCCCTATCAAACCGACACCCCACAGGCCACTTTCGCCCTGCCCGACGTATTAAAAGAGGTTTCCGGCATCACCGGCGCGCCCGTCCCGGGGCAGTTGCTGGCCATACAAGACGAGCGGGGCGTGCTGTATGCCCTCGCCTCCCATGATGGCGCCGTCATCGACAGCACCTGGTTCTGGAAACCCGGCGACTACGAAGACCTCACCTGCGTAAACGACACCATATATATAGTAAAAAGCTCCGGAACGATCTATCGGCTCACCCAAACCCAAGCCGATACGGCCCGGGCAGACAAGTTCAACACCACCCTCAGCACCGACTTCGATGTGGAAGGCCTCTGCTATGACCCCGCAGCCCAACGCCTGCTCTTAGCCTGTAAAGCCCAACCCGGCGATCTTGCCCGACAGGCGCGCAGCATCTACGCCTTTTCATTGGCCGACCACACCCTCAGCCCCGAGCCGGTGGCGCTCATCCGGCGGGATGCTGTTGAAGCATTTGTACAAGGATGCTCCAACTGCCCGCAACGGGATAAATTTTTGGAAGACTTCAATCCTTTAGCCGACGACTTTCACTTCAACCCTTCGGCCATTGCCATTCACCCCCTTAGCGGCCACTGGTATGTGCTCTCCTCCGTAGGAAAGCTGCTGTTGGTTATCCAGCCCGACGGGACAATCGTAAACCTGATCAAACTCCGCAAACAATTCCACCCCCAACCCGAGGGCCTCTGGTTCGACGCCAACGCCAACCTCTACATCAGCAACGAAGGAAATGCCAATACCCCCGGCCAGATTCACCGCTTCCAATATGAACCATCCGGCCGCTGAACGTGTATAGCTAAAGCAGCCTTTCATCGGTCGCCCCTGAAAAATTTCGGCTAAATTTTGTAAATGCAGGATAAACGCCGGAAGTTTGCATTCGAGCTGAACCACGTTAAACCAGCGATATACACGCCCGTCGTATGATAGTAGAACTTAAAGTCCCCGTAATTGGGGAATCGGTTACAGAAGTAACCCTCTCACAATGGCTGAAAAAAGATGGCGATTACGTCGAACTCGACGAGCCTATCTGCGAATTTGAGTCCGATAAAGCTACGCTGGAGTTCCCGGCCGAAGCCGCCGGAAAGCTCATTCACGTAGCCGCCGCCGGCGACGACCTGCCCGTCGGGGGGCTCGTCGCCGGCGGCGGC
>CAYOTJ010000451.1:0-3600 GCA_964406855.1 uncultured Saprospiraceae bacterium | reverse complement strand
TGATGTCGGGCCCTGGCCAACAGAGGTCGCATGGCAAAAATTAGAAGGAAAATTATTTCCCTCAGCCGAAAAGCTGCAACCTCAGGGCGCGGCCATACGTCCATTACGCAGTCGAAGCGCCTGGATGAGACCTGTCGCCGCTGCCGCAGCCATTGCTCTGCTCGTCATAGCAGGCTGGCAGTGGCAGCAGCAACGCGCCGCCGGCGAGTGGGTGGCCGTAACGACGGCACAAGGCCAGCGCTGGCAACTCCAACTGCCCGACGGCAGCCAAGTGTGGCTCAACGCAGGCTCAACCCTCCGCTATCAGGCGGGCTTTCAGGAACGCACCCTCGAACTGGTGGGCGAAGCCTTCTTTGATGTCGCTACCGACAGCCTTCACCCCTTTAGGGTCATCAGCGGCCAAGCGGTTACTACGGTGCTGGGTACCTCCTTCAACCTGAGGGCTTACCCAGATGAACCCGAAGTGAAACTGAAGGTAGCCGAGGGCCGGGTAGCGCTGTCGAAAAAAACAGCCCCCACACAAAGGGTAGAGTTGAGCGCCGGCCAGGAAGGCCGCTACGAAAGGCCCAAAGACGAGCTGGTAGTAGCCGAAGCGCCCGATGAAAACGCCATGGCCTGGAAAAACCAGCGCCTCATCTTCAAAGACGAGTCGCTGGACAATATCGCCCGGGCCATACGCAGCTACTACGGCGTAGAAGTTGAGCTGGAAAAGCCTGCACTGGGCGCCTGCCGGTTCACGGGGCAGTATGATAGCATCTCGTTGGAAGACCTGACGGCTATCCTGTCGGCCACTATGAACCTGAGCATAGATCATACGACGCCCAATCGCATAAGCATCGGTGGAAAGGGATGTCAATAACCCCAGATTTTTTAGCATATCATGAGCGTATTGCGCATTGTCATTGCGGCATTTTGGATCAGCCTGCTTGTGCCGCTCCCGGCTCAGGTAAGCAGCAACCTGCTCATCACAGCGCAATACCGGGGCACGCCCCTCAGCGAAGTGCTGCGCGATCTGGATCGGCGTTATGATCTCCACTTTTCCTACAGCAGCGACGTCATTCCGCTCCAGCACCCGATGCACGCCCATATCGACCGCAAGCCTTTGTCGGAAGCCCTCAACATCTTGTTTGAGGACACCCCGGTAAAGCATGCCGTTATCGGCGGCCAGGTGATATTGAGGCGCAATGAAAACTACCAGCAGATGAGTCGCTTAGAGACCCTGCCCCGCAGCGTCAGGCAGTCGAGCCCGGTACACCCCTCCGGCAGAGGTAAAACGCCGCCGCCCGTTGAGCCTAATCGCAACGACGACGATCGCCGCTTAGCCCAGATATCGCTACTGCCTTATTTGGGTACCAACACCCTCCGCAGTACGGAAATTACCAACCAAATGTCGGTAAACCTGCTGTGGGGCGCCAATGGCGGCGTAGACGGCGTAGAAGTGGGCGGCTTGCTCAACAGCGTGCGCCGCGATGTGCGCGGCGTACAGGTAGCCGGCTTAGGCAATATGGTAGGCGAAGACGTGACGGGCACCCAGGTAGCCGGGATATTCAACCGGGTAGGCGGAACTACCACGGGGGTACAGGTAGCCGGACTGCTGAACGATAACCGGGGCAATAACTTCGGCGTACAGGTGGCCGGCCTCTATAATTATACCCATGGCGATACCGCCGAGGTACAAATTGCAGGCCTCTTCAACTATGCCGAGGGCCGCGTAAACACCCAACTGAGCCCGCTCTTCAACCAAGCCGGCGACGTAGGGTGGGGGCAGGCCAGCCTGCTCAACCTCGGCAAGCGCGTAGGCGGTTTTCAACTCGGCATCATCAACTTCTCCGATACCATCGCCGGCGCCCCCATCGGCCTGCTGAGCATCGTGCGGAGGGGCTACAATAAAATGGAGATCAGCTCCGGCGAGTACCTGTGGGCCAACTTAGGCTTCAAATTTGGCGGCCGCCGTTTCTACAACATCTTCCATTTTGGGGCCCGATGGGACGATCTCAATCGCGTTCAGCCCGACGGGCAAACCCTCAACGGGGTGTTTATGAGCTGGGGGTTGGGATATGGCTTCGGAATAGCGCCCCCGTTAGGCAGGCGGGTACTGCTCAACATCGAAGCCGTAGCCATCCACATCAACGAGTTGGAAGCCTGGACCAACCAGCTCAATATGCTGGTGCAAAACCGCTTTACGCTCGACTTTCAGGTGGGCAGACACATCAACCTGTTTGCAGGCCCCGTCATCAACATGATGTGGTCGACGCTAAGCGACGAACAAACCGGCGCCAAAGGCTCTACCCTCGTTCCCGAGCCTTTGCTCGACCGCCAGCATTTAGACGTCAACTTTAAAGCCTGGATAGGCTTTCAGGCCGGGATGCGATTTTAGTAATCGCCCTGCATCATCCTGCCGGAGTCTTTCTGCAACTGCTGCGGCCGGCCATTGCCATGCGCCAATTCTAATAGTTATGGCATTACATTTTAGCGCCCGGCGCTGAAATCACCCGATGATAAGCCGTATGTCATTGCACAAATACGGCCATATTATTTAACTAAACGCTTGGACAAAAGCTAAACGACATGAAAAAGTTTCTGTTATTGACGGTTCTGGCCCTCGCCGGCCTTGGTGCTTCGGCTCAACACCAAACGCTCTTCAATTCCGCCCGCGTGGTAGGCGCCTTCGGCGCGCCCATTACCGAGTTTGGCCTCAACAACAACCTCAGCACCTCAGCCGGCGGCGGCGGCGCTTTGGTCATCAACAACTTCTTTATTGGGGGCTATGGCTTAGGTAGCACCGACTTCCGCCGCCTCTTCAACCAGGGCGACGTAGAAGTGCTCAACATCGGGCACGGCGGCTTCTGGCTGGGCGGTACCTACCAACCCTGGCGCCTGCTGCACCTCTATGGCAGCGCCCGCATCGGCTGGGGCGCCCTCAACGTAGATGTACGCGACAACTCGCTGGATTATGAAGACCTCGACAAAATCTTCGTGCTTACGCCCGAAGTGGGCCTCGAACTCAACATCACCAGTTGGTTCCGCCTGGCGGGTACCGTCGGCTACCGCTGGGTGCAGGGCGCCAACGACGACCTGGGTTATACCAACGACGATTTTACCGGCGCCACAGCCGCCATCACCATGCGCTTTGGCTGGTTTGGCTGGCGCCGCCAGTAAGCAAGCTAATCATTTGTCGCATTCCAATTATACCACCCCAAAAATTCATCCGACCATGTTGAAAACCACTTACGGGGCGCTCTTAGCCCTGCTGCTTACCCTTACCGCTACCGGTTGCTTTATCGACGTCGACGACGACAGCCCCTTTGGCTGCGTCAATGGCGAAGGCCCCGCCGTCAGCGAAACGCTTGACGTATCCGGCTTTGACGGCGTCGTACTGCGCATCTCCGCCGATGTGGAAGTTACCCAGGGCCCTGTGTTCAGCGTCCGGGCCGAAGGCAAAGCCAACGTCATCGACGAGCTGGAGCTCGACGTCCGCAATGGCGTCTGGGACATCGAATTCGACGACTGCGTTCGCGACCAGGGCCAGTTGAAGATATTCATCACCATGCCCGACGTGCGCATGCTCAAGGTATCGGGCTCGGGTAGCATCATCAGCAC